>NZ_JACTOJ010000004.1:0-275259 GCF_032335695.1 Clostridium sp. 19966 | reverse complement strand
GACTGTAGAAAAAAACTCCTCCTCTGTTCAGTACAGCAATATATATACGGATACAGACCTTAGATACGATCTAATAGGAGATAAGGTTAAGGAGAACATAGTAATAAACAAGCCCCAGCAAAACGTGTCCTACAGCTTTAATTTGAATGCTAAAAACCTTATACCACAGCTTCAGAAGGATAACAGCATAATTTTTTATGACGACAAGGACAGTAAAAAAGCAGTATTTCAGATGCAGGCACCTAATATGTATGATGCAAAAGAAAGCCAAAGCGATGCTGTGAAGGTAAGCCTAGATAAAACGAAAAATGGTTACAATCTTACAGTGACTCCAGACAGCGACTGGCTAAGCAGCAGTGACAGGGTATATCCTGTAACAATAGATCCTCCAGTAGAGACTAATATTGATAGAGCAAAAATACAGGATACCTTTGTAAGCTCTATAGACACTGAAAATAAAGCAAACAATATATTGCTATATGCAGGTTTTTATAATAATCTTGGAATACACCGCAGCTATGTTAAATTTGACTTGCCTCAGCTAAGTTCATCGGATATGGTAATTAATGCTCAATTATCTTTAAATTGTTATGAACTATTTAATGGTGGAGGACAAGTAAACGTACATAAGGTACTGAGCGATTGGAACACAACGAATATAACTTGGGCTAACCAACCTGGATATAACTCAAGGATAGAAGATTATAATACACCAGTTGCAGGCCAATGGAGTGATTTTGATATAACCTCTATAGCAAAAGAGTGGTACAATAGCGGAAACAATTTTGGACTAATGCTTAAGGCTGACAATGAAAACAGCGGAGATGCAGCTTTCAGGTCAGCAGATACCACTGATGCAAATGCAAGACCAAGAGCCTATATAGATTATGTAAGCAATACTGGACTTGAAAGCTATTGGACCTATCACAGCCAAGATGTAGGAAGAGCAGGGACAGGATATGTAAATGATTATAATGGAAACTTGGTTTTTACTGAAACGGATTTGGCACTATCCGGCAGCAGAGCTCCTGTAGGTATAAACCATGTCTATAGCAGCAATGACAAAGACTTTAATATAGGCTATGGAGATGGCTGGAGATTAAATTATAGCCAAAGATTTGAATATAGCACCATAGGAGGAGTTCCCTACTACGTATATACGGATGATGATGGAACTAGACATTACTTCAAATACGATGCATCCTCCAATGAAATTAAGGATGAGTTAAATTTAGGCTTAACTCTAATAAAGGAAGGCAACAGCACCTATACTATAAAGGATAAAAACAATAATGCAGTTAATTTCTGGGGAGTAGGAGATATAAGGTACATTGTAGATAAGGATGGAAATGCAGTAAACTTTTATTATGGGAATGCTTCCAATGGAACCAGGATACTTACCTCACTAGTAGATGGAGGAGGAAGAACCACAAGTCTTGATTATAACGCTGTGGGCGGTCTTTTGGGAATAACAGATCCTGCAGGCAGAAGAACCTCCTATCAATACACTAACGGAAAGCTTACCAGCATAAATTATCCTGATGGAAAGGCTACTACCTATCAATATGATGGCAATGGAAATCTAGTTAATGCTATAAATAACGATGGAATAAGAATGAGCTATGAATACTATGCTGCACCTGCCTATAGAGTAAAAAAGGTAATAGAAAGCAGTATTAGAGATGGTAAGCTAGGTGAAGAATTAAATTTATCCTATGGAAACAATAAAACCTCCTTTACAGATTCAAAGGGAAAAACAGAGGTTTATGAATTTGATGACAGCGGAAAAACCGTGGATATACAAGATTCTTCGGGAAATGCAGAATACTACAAATATGATGATAACAATAAAACTAAGCTTGGGGAAGAATCAAAGCTGCAAGGAAGTGTAAACAATCTATTATTAAATCAAGGAATAGAATATGATAGAAACTGGTTAAATTCCAGCGATGGGGGTCAAGGAAGCACTAGCTTAACCGCAGAAGATAAGTATGAAGGAGATAGAAGTATAAAAATAGCAAAAACAGATAATGTATTAAGACATTATGTGCAGCAAATAGTAACAATTCAGCCAGGAAAGACTTATACTGCTTCTGCCTATATTAAAACAGTGAATGTAAGCAATCAGAATATTGATGGGGGAGCTTATCTTGCAGCCTTCTGCCAAGATAAGAATGGAAGCTTCATTGGGGCAAAGACAGAAAGCATAACAGGAAGCAATGACTGGAAAAGAGTGGAGGTTACCTTTAACGTTCCGCAGGATACTGCCAGCAGACAAATAGTGATAAGAGCTGCGCTGCAATATGAAACAGGTACAGCATATTTTGATGATTTCCAGCTAGAGGAAGGAACTATAGCAAACAGGTTTAATATGGTAGAAAACGGTGACTTCTCTGGTACTTCAGGAATACCTTTTGGTTGGACAGCAGAAGGAAATTGTAATGCAGCAGATACTATAGTTGCTGAAGGCTCGCCCCTGCACCCTAAAAACTTTGATACCAGTGTATTTAGAATAGTTGGAGATGCAGTTACTTCAAAGAGAATAGCTCAAAGCATAGACATTAAAGGAAATGCAGGAGATTCATATGTGTTAAGCGGCTGGGCAAAGGGTGAATCTGTACCGTTAAGCAACGAAAAAAATAGATATTTTGCTGTACATATAGCCTTTTTGAATCAAGGTACTCCTGTTCAATTCGATGTAGTGCCCTTTAATGAGGATTGCTCCGATTGGCAGTATGCATCAAAGGCTGTAGTAGCAAAAGCAGCCTATACCAGCGTAAAGGTTTATGTTATATATTATAACAATGCTAATAGTGCATATTTTGATGGAATACAGCTATATAAAGAAAACTTTAGTCAAAGCTATCAGTATGACGCTAAAGGAAATGTAATATCTACGGTAGATTTAGCAAAGCAAAACTCAAAATTTGATTATGACACTAATAATAATCTTATAAAAGCTACAGATGCAAAAGGAAATGAATTTAAGTATACCTATGATGGAAATCATAATCTTATAACAGCAACTTCTGCGCAAAATGTAGTATACTCCTTTACCTATGACAAATATGGAAATCCTCTGACCTCAAAGGTAGGAGACAGCAGCTTATTTATACAAGCCTCTGCCAGCTATACTGCCAGCGGAAACTATATAAGCTCTATGACAGACAGCTTAGGAAATACTATAAATTATGGTTATGATGAAAACAAAGGCACACTGAATACCGAGACAGATCCAAAGGGGAAGACAACCACTTATACCTATGATGGAATGGATAGGTTAATAGGTACCTCTAAAACAGCAGATGGAGTAGCAGTTTCTAACCAATACAGCTACAAGGATGATAAGATAGACAGCATAGGACATAACGGCTTTTCCTATAATTTTGCCTATGACTCCTTAGGGAATAATACAGGAGTTTCCGTAGGAAATCAAAATCTTATAACAAACAGCTACGAGGACAGAACAGGAAAGCTATTAAGTTCCAGCTATGGAAATGGACAGAGCATTAATAACCAATATGATGATTTAGATAGAGTAATAGCAAGAGGCTATAACGGAGCTACACGATATACCTATAGCTATGACAGCGCAGGAAATCTAGGCTACAAGGAAGATTTGGCTAATGGAAAGAAGTATAGATATGTGTATGACAATGCAGATAGACTTACAGAAGTAAATGATGGAGAAGGAGATTCCCTAACCTATGGGTATGATAACAATAATAATACAAATAGTGTAATAGATAAGATTAAAAATATAAACTATGTTACAAAATATGCCTTTGATAAGGATAATAGATTAACAGAAGTTGATATGAATTCAGGGGCAAAGGTTTTAAAAACCTATGACAGCATAGGAAGAATCTCAAATAGCAGCATAAGCACAGGCCAAACAAGCTATAATGTGGGCTATGCATACAAAGCTGGAGCAGCAGGCTCTAGTTCCACAAAATTAAAGACTATAACCAATAATGGAAGCAGCCTAGACTATGACTATGATGCCAATGGAAATATAGTAAGCATAGTTCAAAACGGCAAAACCATAAGCTACAGCTACAACGAGCTAAACGAGCTTATAAGAGAAGACAATGGAGTGCTGAATAAGAGCATAACCTACAGCTACGATGCAGGTGGAAATATACAGACAAAGACCGAGTATGCTTATACCACAGGAAGCTTAGGAACAGCCACAGCCACTCACAGCTATACTTATGGAAACAGCAACTGGAAGGATGAGCTTACAGCCTATGATGGAAAGGCAATAACCTATGACGCTATCGGAAATCCGTTAACCTATGCAGGCTACAGCTACAGCTGGGAGCAGGGAAGACAACTATCAGGCATCACAGGCAATGGCTTAACTGCAAGCTATAAGTATGATGACAGTGGCATAAGAACTCAAAAGACAGTAAATGGAGTAACCACAAACTACCACTTAGTTGGCAGCGATGTAACTTATGAAGACAACGGTACGGATAAAATATATTATACTTATGACAGTGCAGGAAAGCTTGTATCCATGAACCTAAATGGTGTAGAATACTACTATATAAGAAATGGACAAAGTGACATAATTGGACTATTTGATAAGACAGGAGCACAGGTAGTAAGCTATACCTATGATACATGGGGAAAGCTAGTGTCCATAGATGGAAGTCTTAAGGATACAGTAGGAGTGAAGAATCCATATAGGTACAGGGGATATAGATATGATACAGAGACTGGTTTGTACTACTTGCAATCAAGATATTACAATCCTGATTGGGGAAGATTTATAAATGCGGATGCTATAGCAGGAAGCTTAGGAGAGTTACTAGGACATAATCTGTTTGCTTATTGTAAAAATAGTCCTGTGAATGGATATGATGCAGATGGATTCAGAATGGTTATGGACCCAGATAGTAGCGTTGGGGTATATAATTATAATAATTGGGCGGCTCAGCAGGCGAGGATAGCAGCGGCACAAAAAGATAATAATGGCGGATCAAAGGAAACTAAAATTGATGATAAACCTGTTTTTGTAGGTAGAAAGATAGTGACCAATTATGGTTATGGAGTTAGTAAGTCCGAAACAAAAATGTACTTTGATAGCAAGTCAGCTGCTGAATTATATCTTTATAAATTAAATGCTGGTGCTAGCTATGATAATGGCAAGGATGCTATTATAGGAGCTATCCTTGATAAGAGTAAGGGACTTATTACAAAAGAAATATCACATAGTAATTATATTTTTACACTTTTCGGTGCAGAGATGACGCTAGTTGACCAAGCTAACAAATCTATGTTCTTTAAAACTATTAACCAAATTAATAGTGCCAATTCACAACTAATTTGTTTAACAGAAACCCATATAGATAATGCTGGCGATAATGGTTTTGACTATACTGGGAATTACTATATAGTTGGTACTTATTAATAACTTGATTTTTACTTATAAAGTTGAAAATGAAAAAGTAATATTAAGGGAGTGGATGTATGAAAAAGATACAAATTAAATCCATATTAGGTATAAACATAATATTTTCCTTTGCTCTTTTAAGTTCATGTGCAGATTTTTTGTATAAATTTAATAGTGTTATTATTTTCGTTTCGAATTCTAGCGGAATAGAAGATATTAAAAATAATGTTTATTCTTTGATAATTGTAACGAAAGATGATACATACAATATTATAAATATACCACTTATTATGACAACATTTATATTATTATTTAATGTATGTGCCTATGTAACTAATTACTTTAAAAACAGAACTGATTCTTGAATATAAATATTTATTAAAGTCAAGAATATAAAAACAAAGCTTAAGGTTATAAAAATTACTGAAAAGTATATTGTAGCTAACTAAAAAATTAATAAAAAGTATTATTTAGAGAATTTAGTAATTTAAGTAATTACTAATAAAAGAAATTTACTGCATAATTAGAATTAGGTAGTAAAATAAAAAAATAGATTCCACCACGCTCAAAATATGGTGGAATTTTTTATTGTCATTAATTGAGGATATTATAGGAGAGATTATAATTACGGGAAATATAAAAATCAAAATGATTAAGGAATCAAGCATACTCTATAGAAACCGAAGGGTAAATTCACCTAATGATGCATATGAGCTTGTGAAGGAGTTTTTAGAAGGCACTGACAGGGAACAGCTTATAGTATGTTCCTTGGATACAAAGAATCAGCCAACCACAATTAATGTTGTCAGCATAGGCACTTTTAATAGTTCTTTAGTTCATCCAAGGGAGCTATTCAAGCCAGTAATCTTAAGCGATGCAGCTTCCATCATAGTAAGCCATTTCAATCCAAGCGGAGACCATTCCACTTCTTCAGAGGATATTAATATTACAAACAGAATAAAAGAATGCGGAAAGCTATTAGGCATTGATTTACTAGACCACATTATCATTGGTGATGATAGGTATATAAGCCTAAAAGAAAAAGGTGTTGTATAAAATAAATAAAAAAAATATGGGGTTTTCCCATACTTTGAAAGGTGGCTAATATTTATGTTTAAAGGTATTAAATATGTGACAAATGGTATTACGGAAGCAGTTCCAGAGTTCTTGCAAAATTTTCTGTGGTATACAATAGAAATTATGGAGGTGAAAGAAAAAGATTATTTACAAGTATTTGAGTTACCTGGGATTACTCAAGACGGAATTAAAAAGCAAAAGATTATACATTTTCAAGAAAAACAGCTATGATGCCAATGGAAATATAGTAAGCATAGTTCAAAACGGCAAAACCATAGGCTACAGTTACAACTAGCTTATAAGGGAAGACAATGGAGTGGTGAATAAGAGCATAACCTACAGTTATGATGCAGGTGGAAATATACAGACAAAGACCGAGTATGCTTATACCACAGGAAGCTTAGGAACAGCCACAGCCACTCACAGCTATACTTATGGAAACAGCAACTGGAAGGATGAGCTTACAGCCTATGATGGAAAGGCAATAACCTATGACGCTATCGGAAATCCGTTAACCTATGCAGGCTACAGCTACAGCTGGGAGCAGGGAAGACAACTATCAGGCATCACAGGCAATGGCTTAACTGCAAGCTATAAGTATGATGACAGTGGCATAAGAACTCAAAAGACAGTAAATGGAGTAACCACAAACTACCACTTAGTTGGCAGCGATGTAACTTATGAAGACAACGGTACGGATAAAATATATTATACTTATGACAGTCATGGAAGTCTTGTATCTATGAATCTAAATGGTGTAGAATACTACTATATAAGAAATGGACAAAGTGACATAATTGGACTATTTGATAAGACAGGAGCACAGGTAGTAAGCTACACTTACGATACTTGGGGAAAATTAGTATCCATAGATGGAAGCCTTAAGGATTCAGTAGGAGTGAAGAATCCATATAGGTACAGAGGCTATAGATATGATACAGAGACAGGCTTATACTATTTGCAGAGTAGATACTACAATCCTGATTGGGGAAGGTTTATAAATGCGGATGCTATAGCAGGAAGTGTTGGGGAGTTACTTGGACATAATCTGTTTGATTATTGTAAAAACAATCCTGCAAGTGGAAAAGATCCTGATGGCTTTAGAATGGTTGGTTCAGAACCAGATGAATGTGCTGGCAGTGGAAGTGGAATTGCTGTATCAGCAGCCGCAACAGGAGCTTATTCTGGACCTAGCCAAAATGATTATAAATCAGGTAGTGGAGATACTGTCGTAGGAAAAATAATACACACAAATGTTCCACTTACAACTACATGGACTCAGTGGAATGAAAAAGCAAAAAGCAATGGAGTTAGTCATTCTACAAGAAGACAAGTGCTGAGAAGCGAATTCAATAGTCAAAAGACAGTACCTGTGCCTATAAATGGAATGAGAGGACCACTAGCAAGTTATGGTAGCCGTATCGGAATAATAACAACAATAGTCTATCTTCAATCTTTACATAAAAATTATTCTGATTATAAAAATTCTGGTATGGTCACAGTATATACAGCAGATGGGATAGATACAATTTCAATCTTTGGAGGAGCAGCTGCAATTGCATTTATACCAGAAGAAACACCAATATTAATCGCTGGAGGACTTGCCATAGGGACATCATGGGCTGTAGGCTCAATAGCTGGCGAGATAAAAAAGCTAATATTTGGTAAATAAAATTAGGAGGCAAATATATGAGAGTTCATAAAAAAAATACAGTTATAACAGTATTATTTATTACTGGAGTTATTTTATACTCAATGTTTGGGAATATAATACCAGATATACTTAATTATATAGTTATTGGATTAGTGCCGCTAGCTTTTATATGGGTATTTAAAAGATATGGTGGATTGCCTAAAAAGGGATATAAACTTGCTTTATCAGGATTTTCATGTTTTGCATTAAGTATATATCTTACTATAATAGCTGGTATAATTGAAAGCAAATACCCATATATATATAATAAATATAGAGTTACCATGGGTATAATAATACTTATTCCGTTCGTAGGTACGGCTACATTATTAACAATTCATAGGATAATTTATTATGACAATAAAAATAATAGATTGTAGTAAATTTAATATAAAAAATTAACTAAAAATCCCATCATATGCTTTGTGATGGGATTTTTAGTTGTTATTAAATAAATATGTTGAAAATTTTAGTTATACAAGTATAAAAATCAAAACATGGAGGAATAGAAATGATTAAATATGATTATAGTACTAAAAAAGAAGGTAAAAACAGTGCTTCTAAGGAGCATAGAATCAATAATGTTTCTAAAAATCTAAGTAGTAAAAGAGTTGATATAGTATCCATAAAAATGATTAAGGAATCAAGCATATGCTATAGAAACCGAAGGGTAAATTCACCTAATGATGCATATGAGCTTGTTAAGGAGTTTTTAGAAGGCTCTGACAGGGAACAGCTTATAGTATGCTCCTTAGATACAAAGAATCAGCCAACAACAATTAACGTTGTTAGCGTAGGCACGCTTAACAGTTCTTTAGTGCATCCGAGGGAGCTATTCAAGCCAGTAATCCTAATGCAGCTTCCATCATAGTAAGCCATAATCATCCAAGCGGAGACCTTCTCCTTCCTCAGAGGATATTAATATTACAAACAGAATAAAAGAATGTGGAAAGCTATTGGGCATTGATTTACTAGACCATATTATTATTGGTGATGATAGGTATATCAGCCTAAAAGAAAAAGGTGTTGTATAAAATAAATAAAAAAAATATGGGGTTTTCCCATACTTTGAAAGGTGGATAATATTTATGTTTAAAGGTATTAAATATGTGACAAAGGGCATTACAGAAGCAGTTCCAGAGTTCCTACAAAATTTTCTATGGTATACAATAGAAATTATGGAGGTGAAAGAAAAAGACTATTTACAAGTATTTGAATTATCTGAGATTACTCAAGATGGAGTTAAAAAGCAAAAGATTATACATTTTCAAGAAAAACAGCTATGATGCCAATGGAAATATAGTAAGCATAGTTCAAAACGGCAAAACCATAGGCTACAGTTACAACTAGCTTATAAGGGAAGACAATGGAGTGGTGAATAAGAGCATAACCTACAGTTATGATGCAGGTGGAAATATACAGACAAAGACCGAGTATGCTTATACCACAGGAAGCTTAGGAACAGCCACAGCCACTCACAGCTATACTTATGGAAACAGCAACTGGAAGGATGAGCTTACAGCCTATGATGGAAAGGCAATAACCTATGACGCTATCGGAAATCCGTTAACCTATGCAGGCTACAGCTACAGCTGGGAGCAGGGAAGACAGCTTTCAGGCATCACAGGCAATGGCTTAACTGCAAGCTATAAGTATGATGACAGCGGCATAAGAACCCAGAAGACAGTAAATGGAGTAACCACAAACTACCACTTAGTAGGCAGTGATGTAACTTATGAAGACAACGGTACGGATAAAATATATCATACTTATGACAGTGCAGGTACTCTTGTATCCATGAATCTAAATGGTGTAGAATACTACTATATAAGAAATGGACAAGGAGACATCATAGGACTCTTTGACAAGGCAGGAGCTACAGTTGCTTCCTATACCTACGATACCTGGGGAAAGCTTATATCAATAAAAGATGGCAGTGGAGCTGATATAACAAACAATACAGCAAGTGTAGGCTATAAGAATCCATATAGATACAGAGGCTACAGATACGATACTGAAACAGGCTTATACTATTTGCAGAGTAGATACTACAATTCTGATTGGGGAAGATTTATAAATGCGGATGGAGATATAGGAGTTCAAGGAAATTTGCTATCTCATAA
This sequence comes from Clostridium sp. 19966, assembly GCF_032335695.1. Classification (NCBI taxonomy): domain Bacteria; kingdom Bacillati; phylum Bacillota; class Clostridia; order Eubacteriales; family Clostridiaceae; genus Clostridium; species Clostridium sp. 19966. The sequence goes on along the minus strand of NZ_JACTOJ010000004.1, from coordinate 264,965 downwards.
CTTATTTGCATATTGCAAGAATAATCCTGCAAATGGTGTGGACTCAGAAGGATTTAGTGCGCTTAGTGTTTTTGGATGGATTATTGATGCTGGTGAAGCTGTTATAGGTGATATTAATCCTTTTTCACTTGGAATACAAATAGGTAATGAATTTTTTCCGATGGACAGCTACTCAACAGCAAGTGATGATACTTTAGGAAATGGAATTGTTGGAGGAGCTCAAATAGGCGGAGGCGTTGATATTGCAGCTAATATTTATTTTGCATCAGCAGGAAGGTCAGGTAGTAGTGGTGGTAATTCAGGTGGAAATTCCAATAATAGCAGTGGTAAATATCCTAAAGATAAGAAATCAAAGAAAGCTGTTATTAAAACTGCAAGGTTTAAAAATGAAGGAGAAGCCAGAGCTGTTGCAAGAACAAAAGTAGGCAAAAATCCTGTAAAGACTGAAGATTATAAGCTTAGAAGTATTAATGGAAAAAGTCAGTATCGAGCTAAGCCAAGTGACATTTTAGGAGAACATGGCGAGGGACCGCATATTCATTTAGAAAGATTAAATCCTGATACAGGTGAAGTAGAAGAAAACTGGCACTTTTATTGGGACAATGGAAGGTGATAATAATGAAAAGATATATTGAAACAAATGGGAGAATAAGGTTAACAGGTTTTGAATCCGATGATTGGGAAGTACTTATTAGAATTGAAAAAGAAGATTTGATTACATTTTTTATGGAGTTACAACTTCTAGAATTTAATCATGCAGAATGCTTTACGACAAAATCTTTAGTAACAGGTAAAAATATTAATTTTATGTTGGTGGATATGGATGAGGAAACAAGAGTAGAACTAATAAATGATAGAATAAAGGTTAAGCTGTCACATAATGATATAGGCTACATTTCTTCATTCTTACTTGAATATTATAGAGATTCTTATGCACCAGCAAGTCATATTCATATTGATGTGGATAATAATTCAAATATTGGTAAGTCTGGAACTATAACGATAGAAGTTTCAGAATATGCACCACCAATGTCAGGGGAAGAGGCTAAAAAGATATTAGGTATTGAATAAATGTAAGAAGCATCTGCTGCTATTTGTTGCAAGAGTATATCAATGCTTAACTGTCATTATGATGTTTTGAATTGATAAGCATTTTAGCCGTAGGTAGAATATAAGTATATAGAATTTAGACTGTCACTTGTTATAATATAAACATTAAAATTAAATAGCTTTTGTTTGAGAGAAAGCCTAATAAAACTTTTTATTAATAGCCAACGGGGAAACCTGTTGGCTAATTTTTTATGATAAAATCATAGATTAAGAATTCATAAATTATGGAGGAATCAAAATGATTAAATACGATTATAGAATCAAGAATACTTCTAAAAATTTAGGTAGCAAAAGAGTTGATATAGTATCTATAAAAATGATTAAGGAATCAAGCATGTTTTATCGAAACCGAAGCAATGCAGCTTCCATCATAGAAAGCCATATCATACAAGCGGAGACACTTCTCCTTCCATAGAGCGTGTATTCAATTCGAAAGCAAGCTTGTCAATTATAAAAAGTCTAAAAAGAATTTATTTTTTAGCATAAACAAGGATTTAAGTCCTGACTATAAAACTATAAAACTAGATAAGAATATAAATAGCTGTACTAAATTTAAATAGTAGCAGCAAGAAAAACAGCTATGATGCAGGTGGGAATATACAGACAAAGACCGAGTATGCTTATACCACAGGAAGCTTAGGAATAGCCACATCCACTCACAGCTATACTTATGGAAACAGCAACTGGAAGGATGAACTTACAGCCTATGATGGAAATGCAATAACCTATGACGCTATCGGAAATCCGTTAACCTATGCAGGCTACAGCTACAGCTGGGAGCAGGGAAGACAACTATCAGGCATCACAGGCAATGGCTTAACTGCAAGCTATAAGTATGATGACAGTGGCATAAGAACTCAAAAGACAGTAAATGGAGTAACCACAAACTACCACTTAGTTGGCAGCGATGTAACTTATGAAGACAACGGTACGGATAAAATATATTATACTTATGACAGTGCAGGAAAGCTTGTATCCATGAATCTAAATGGTGTAGAATACTACTATATAAGAAATGGACAAAGCGACATCATAGGACTCTTCGACAAGACAGGAGCACAGGTGGTAAGTTATACTTACGATACCTGGGGAAAATTAGTATCTATAGATGGAAGTCTTAAAGATACTGTAGGGATAAAGAATCCATATAGATACAGAGGATACAGATACGATACAGAGACAGGCTTATACTATTTACAATCAAGATACTATAATCCTGATTGGGGAAGATTTATAAATGCAGATGCTATAGCAGGAATAAAAGGAGAACTTCTTAGTCACAATGCATTTATATATTGTGAAAATAATCCTATAAGTTTCTACGATCATACCGGATATATGATGGAATGCTTGGATGATGGATATGGAATGGGTGGATTAGGTTCGGTTGGAGGAATAGAATTAGCAGAATCAATTGCTTCTGAAATAAGAACAACTTCAAGTATCAGCAAGTCAGAAGAAAATACAGCTGTGAAGATAAGCAAAAGTACAGAAGATATTAAACCAAATCAAATACATCATTTTTTAACTAACAAAAGCAAGGTGTATACTCCAAAGTTCAACAAAGTTATTAGCAAATATAGCTTAAAATTAAATGAAGCTTGGAATAAAGTATCATTACCACACCAAGGAAGGCATGCATATGATTACCATGAATATATGTTTGAAAAGGTAAAAGAATTTGATAGTATAGCTAATGGAGATAAAGACATTTTTATCGAATTATTTGGAGACTTAAAACAAGAAATAACAAATAATCCTGATATGCTGTATAAAAAGTATTGGAGGAAACCATAATGAAATACTACAAAATAATAGATTCTGATGAATATATAAATCCACAACAAATGATATGTTATACTGATGAAGATTTTGAAAGAAAGTTTAATTTAAAGCAATATGATGTAAATCAAGGAAGAATATTAGGAGGCTGTAGTAATAAAATTACATTTTACTATGATAAGATAAAAGGTGATATTCCAACAGATTATTTATCAAATGATTTGGGATGGATTATAGTATCATATAAATTTAAAATTATATTGGAAAACATTGGGGTGAACAATGTTCAATATATACCTATAGAAATAAGAGAAAAATCAACGCATGAGTTGATAGAAGGATATAGTATTATAAATATAATTGGTATTACTGATGGATTAAATTTAGAACAATCAAAATATAAAGTATTTAAGGTTAAGAATATGGAACGTATATCGATAATTAGACCGGTTCTAGATAATATTAAACTTAATGGACTTCACTTGGTAAGAGTAAAAAATTATCTATTTGTTACATTAATATCAGAAGTATTAAAAAAGTCATTAGAAAATAATAATATTACAGGATGTAGGTTCCAAGAAGTGGAAGTGATTTAAATCATTTTATTTGATGCTAAATGTAGAAATTTCTATTTGAAATGAGGAAATCCATAATAAAAAATATTATGATTTATAAAAAATGTTATTAATTTGGAGGCTAAAATGAGTATAACTAATGAATCATTAGATGATTTCAAATTATTATCTGTCTGGATCAATAGAGTCCTAGAACAAGAATTGCCTAAAGGTATTAAGGCATTTAATTTCAATATATATGAAGGGGAAGAAGAAACATATGATATACAACTAATTGGATCTGATAATTGGGATAAAGAGAGTTCAGATTGGGCGTGTACAGATTATTTTACAACAGGTGAAGATATTTGTTATATAGAAAAAAACAATGATATTGATGATTGGGAATTAGGATTAAATTATGTTATAGAAATGATAACTAGGTATCTAGAGGAAGGTAAAAATTCATATATACTTAAAAGTGTATATGCTATAGGGGTTGGATTTGTTGATGGGGATATTAATATAATTTATGAGAGGTATTAGTTTTAAAGTAAATTTATCAGAGAAAAATGTTTTAACTAATATTTTTAGAGATAGTAATGTTAAGAATCTATATTGGTATATTCTGTAAGACAAAATGTAGATAAATGAAATAAGAGTTTATTTCGAGAAAAATTTATCATTTCAGTTATCTGAGATTACTCAAGATGGAGTTAAAAAGCAAAAGATTATACATTTTCAAGAAAAGCTAGAGTTTAAAGAAGAATTTATAATAACAGCTAAAGACACTATTAATGCTAAAATATATATAATAGATTATGGTAACTATTCAATAATGCTACTAGCTAGTGAATATTGAATAGTTACTATTTTTTATCCCTAAATTTAAGGATTTGTTTTACCAAGTCATAAATGATTGTCTGCTCTTCCTCAGAGCGTGTATTCAATTGAAAAGTAAGCTTATCAATTACAGTAGACATCTCTCTTTTATCAATTCTATTTTCAAAATCAAACAGTTCTTGAAAGGTTATTTCCAAGGAATTAACTATTTTCTCTAAAGTGTCTATAGTAGGCTTTTTTATGTAAGCTTAAGGAAATTCTAAGTTTTCCTTAAGTTAGCTTTACAAAAGTTAGTCAAACTAAATTGAAAATAAAGTTAGTTATTACATTTTGACAAAAAGTATACTTGAGTAGAAAGCTTGTATAATGAAATTTTCGGCACATGAAAAAAGGATATAAAACTTTATAAAGACAATATATATTATACTTATGGCAGTGCAGGAAAGCTTGTGTCCATTAATCTAAATGGTGTAGAATACTACTATATAAGAAATGGACAAAGTGACATTATAGGACTCTTTGATAAGACAGGAGCACAGGTAGTAAGCTACACTTATGATACTTGGGGTAAGCTAGTATCTATAGATGGAAGCCTTAAAGATACTGTAGGAGTGAAGAATCCATATAGATACAGAGGATATAGATATGATACAGAGACAGGTTTATACTACTTGCAGAGTAGATACTACAATCCTGATTGGGGAAGATTTATAAATGCGGATGCTATAGCAGGAAGTGTTGGAGAGTTACTTGGACATAATTTATTTGCTTATTGTAAGAACAGTCCTGTTGCCTTAAGCGATAAAGACGGATATAGACCATTATACTGTGCGTCACCAGATGAGGAAACGTCACAAGAGAGAACAGAATCATATTCACAAATGAAAAAAACATTTTTAGAAAATTCTTCACGCATAATTGCAGCAGCTGCAATAACTAAACTTAAGAATGCTGGAAAAAATGCTGCTTTAACTGTTGGTGTATCATCTGTGGATCAAGGAACTAAACAGGTATATGATGCAATAGGTAAGGATACATATGTACAAATCAACAGGAATATGAGGCGAAGTGGTGGAGGAATATTTATTCCAGGTTCTAAAATAGTTCAAAAGGCAAAATATTTTGGGAAAACACTTGGTGTAGCATATAGTGCATATTCTATCATTGATGATGTAAGAGGTGATGGTAGCGTTGGGACAAAAGTACTGAAAGTAGGTTGGGATGCTGGTGCAACTTTTATTTCTGGAGTAGCGGAAGGTATTCCCGTAGCAGGACCAGTATTAAGTATTGTAGCCTCATCTGGATTTGATTTCCTTAAGGGTGAGCTGTTTGGATAATATTGTGTATAAGGAGAGGATAGTAATGAAAATAAAAAAAGAGGCTTCGTTGATGGAAGGCATAGTATTTGCACTAATAGTTTCAGCTATATTAAGAGCAACAGGAGGAATAAGAAGTCTATCGACATTTGGACAAATACTAGTGTTAATTATGATGCCAATAGTGGTATTTGTAATAGTTAAAGCGAATAAAAAAAAGTTTAGTAAATTTCAGCTACATTACTTATATATTTTTGATATCCTTTTTAGTATCGCAATGTTAATAGCGGTAAGTATTGTTATTATTCGTGAATCGTATGATTACATATGGATTGAGAATATAATTTTTTTTAAAATTTTAATTGTATTGGCTGCTTTCGTACCAACAACTTATTTAGCAGTGTGTTCAATTATAGATCCAGATATTAAAAGGACTTGGAGATAAGTTTTAGCAATAGATAATACATGTAATTTATTAATAAAATGAGTGAAAACAATTTTTCCCATCATCAAATTCTGGTGATGGGTTTTTTATATGATATTTATTTATGGTGTTAAAAGCATAGATTACAATTTACTAAAATATAGAAATGAAAACATGGAGGAATAGATATGCTTAAATACGATTATAGTACTAAAAAAGAGAGTAAAAACAATGCTTCTAAGGAACATAGAATCATTAATACTTCTAAAAATCTAAGAAGCAAAAGAGTTGATATAGTATCTATAAAAATGATTAAGGAGGCAAGCATGCTCTATAGAAACCGAATGGTAAACTCACCTAATGATGCATATAAGCTTGTTAAGAAGTTTTTAGAAGGCTCTGACAGGGAACAGCTTATAGTATGCTCTTTAGATACAAAGAATCAACCTACCACAATTAATGTTGTAAGCGTAGGTACTCTTAATAGTTCTTTAGTTCATCCAAAGGAGCTATTCAAGCCAGTAATCTTAAGCAATGCAGCTTCCATCATAGTAAGCCATTTCCATCCAAGCGGAGACCGTTCCCCTTCTTCAGAGGATATTAATATTACAAACAGAATAAAAGAATGTGGAACTTCCAAAGTATTTAGAAGAAAAACCAGAACTAAATGGCAGGTTAAATAAATGGATTGCAGAGCTTAGAATGAAGAAGATATTGGATGAGAGAAGTATGATTGAGGGTGCAAGAGAAGAAGGTAAAGAAGAGGCTACATTAAATTTCTTGAAATTAGGAATTGCCGAGGAAGTAATTGTAAAAGGTACAGAATTAAGCATTGAACGAATTAGAGAGATTAAAAATTTAATATAAGATTATAAAGCCAATGGGGAAATCTGTTGGTTTTCTTTTACCTTGATTTCTAATATATAGTTATTGTGAAGGAAATCGTCAAGGTGCTGTAGAATATTATCATATAAGAAAAGGACATGGATATATTATAAATAAATTTTTGATAATAAAGAAGTGTGAGTAGTTCAGAGGTGAAGTTATAGATTTCTAAGGCGCATCCATGACATATGGAAAAATCGCCATCTATACAATAAAGTATTTTTATTAAAATCTTTGCAATTAGAGTATATGGAGATGATAGTAATGAAAGCAAAAAAAGAGGCTTCATGGATGGACGGCATATTATTTGCACTTGCAGTTTCATCTATATTAAGAATAACAGGAGGAATAAGAAGCTTATCAACATGGGGGCAAATACTAGCTCTAATTATGATACCAATAGTTATGTTTGGACTAACAAAGAAGAATAAAGAAAAACTTACTAAATTTCAGCTACACTATATATATAATTTTGATATTCTTTTTAGTATCACATCGATAATAGCAATAATTGCTGTTATTATTCGTGAGTCATTTTATTACATATGGTATAAGTATACAATATATATTAAAGTAATACTTGCAATAGTTGCTTTCGTACCAGGAATTTATGTGCTTGTATGTACAATGATAGATCCAGATATAAAAAGAACTTGGTTTTAGCAATAGATAATACGTGTAATTTATTAATAAAATGATTGAAAACAATTTTTTTTCAATCATCGTATTCTGGTGATGTGTTTTTTATATGATATTTATTTATCATGTTAAAAACATATATTACAATCTCCTAAAATGAAAGATAAAATAGTAGGAAATTAAAGGGTGAGATATTTTATGAAAAAAGGCAAGAAAAACAACAATATGGAACAATCATCATCATTGTTTCGTACGCTGACGATGATAGCAATTGCTGATGCACTAGTAAGTATTATAGGTGTTAAAAAGTTTTCAGATGAAAAACAGGGAATATTCTGTATATCTATCTATATAATAGTGCTAGCTACTTATATTTTATATAGGGAAAAATTTGCAATATTTCACCGTAGATTATTCCTTTATATTCTATTGGTCTTCTCTATAATGGTAGCGGCGTTAGAAGTACAGATTGTTTTAAATTATATTTATCCACAATTATGGATAAATATAAAAGAAATATTTTCAGATATATTGCTATCTATTTTAGCAGTATCAACTATAGGGATATTAATCTATATAAAGAAAACAATGGTTAATATTAACAAGTAGAGTAAATTATTTAAAGCTGATAATTAGAAGAGAAAGTAGAAATGATACTACTCTCATGAATTTGTATTAATCTGAAGAGAGTTATAAGTTATCAATATACATGTCTTGGATATGATTTTTTAGTGCAATTGGTTTAGTGAAAGGGAGAGAAAAACGTGATTGGTTTAGATATTGAAGTAAGCAATGAATATAGCAATTATATAAATAAAATCTTAAGTGGTGTTAATTTATTTAGTTATGATTGGGAAATAAATACCGATGATTTTTTATACTATGAGAATGGTGAGATAAAGCAAGACTTTTTTGGTGCAGATGTTTTAGATGCAGAAAAATTCACTAGATGTATATCAAGAGATAGTTATTACATGATATTTGCTGATATAAAAGCATATCCCATCGGTAGTGAGCACATCGAAATAAAAGCATTCAAAGATTTTTTAGGAAGCAATTGCGAAATGGTCATATTATGCACAGATTCAGCATTTATAGAATTTTACTGCAAGAATAGAAAAATTTTGGACAAAGTGTATAGTAATTGTATAAATGGTTGCTTTGAAAAAGTAGAGTACAAGTCCGTTGCTGATGTATCAGAAAGAGGTTTGATTGCTTGGTAGAGTATAAAATATGATATGAGATTTTATGAAAGTGAATTCAAGATGATACGGTGAATCAGCTTACTATGCTTTTGAAACAGAATTTTTTTCGGATATGATTATTTAATATTACAAATATATTAAAGAGAAGTATATAGTTAAAATTAAATCAAAATATGGGACAATCCGAGGTTAATGGAAATATAAAAAATACATAATGAATAAGGATTATTATATTGAACGTACAATATGATTCATTAGATGAAGATTGAGGGCTTACAATTGAATCGGAGATAGTTAACATTATCGACTAGTATAGCAATTTTATAAACTATAGCTTCAATAAGCGGTGTAGCCCAAAATTCTAATAATAAAAATTGGTTATCAGATTTATCTCAAATAAAATTTAAAAAGAAGTTGGTATAAAAATATGAATAATAAAAATAAGAAGGATAAAAGAAATAATAATAAAAATACATATTTATCATTGTTTATGTTATTTTTATATACTGTTTTTAATGTTACTGGACTTGGTAAGAATGTTCCAAGTAATATTTTAATGATTTTTTATTTAGTATGTGCTTTACTATTAGTAGTTTCAATATTTACATATGATTATTTTAAAAGAGTCAATGTATATGTTACTTTATTTTTCGCATCAATAGCTGTAGAAATACTATTAGTTGTTATGGATTATACAATATACGGGAAAAACCCAAAATCTACTAATTTTACAAGAAACATATCACATTATATATGTGCTGTTTTATTCTTTGGTGGAATCATTTGTGGGGCTATTGGTGCAATAAAAGTTAACAGGCAAGATAAAAAAATAGTAAGATTAAGTAATAAATCTAAATATTTATGCAGTAAAATAGTAGCTATAATATTCATAAAAATAGATAGAGATTTGTTCAGAATTGGAAAGGAGTAAATAAATATATGAAAAGAGTATTTTTACTTCAACATGCTTATGAACTGAATGGAATTGATGAAGAAAAAATAATAGGAATATATTCAACGGAACAAAAGGCAAAAGCTGTTATTGAAGAACATAAAAAACTGACTGGCTTTAAAGATTACCCAAAAGGATTTTGTATTGATGAATATGAATTAGATAAAAATTTTTGGGAAGAGGGATTTATACATTGCGATGATGCATAACTTAAAAAAGAAGTAATTGCCCAAGATACAGTATTAAGTATTGAACAAATTAGAGAAATCAAAAATTTAATATAAGCTTATTTTAGTATTTTCAAGACATTGATAATAAGATTATCAATTCCAATCTTTCATAGAAATAGGCTGTAGAACAATACTATTATTAAAATTATCCAAAAGTGAAGCCATCCATGAGGTAACTATTCAATAATGCTGCTAGCCAGTAAATATTGAATAGTTACTATTTTTTTAAAGTTTTTATAATAGGTTTTTTGGAGAGAACTAATTTTTCATAGCTTTAATGAGATGTAACACATATTAGTTTCAGACTTAAACTAGAAAACTAGATATCGCGATAACTAGTTACCCAGTTATAAAAAAACTGATAAGTAAACCTAAATGCAACACAGCTTCTCCTTAATTCTTTTTCCAACGTTTTAAATTCGGAATAAATTCCATTAACAAGGATCTTGCTGTTTCCTCATCAGAGCATTCTCCATCTTTTATCATAAATGGAATGCAGCTTTCTACCATTTGTTCTATAGTTTCATCCTTTGAAAATTCTCCATTTGGATAGCAGTAACAGCAATAATCCTCATTCTTTGAACCATCTGCGTTTTTTCCAAAAAATTTTTCTTCTGATATTGACATACCACAGCTTTGACAAATTAATTTACTCATAATTCGCTCCTTTTCATATCTAGTGTATTGTTTTATACACTTATTTGTTTTTTTATTTTCTTTAATAGAATAATAGCATACATAACTTGCCAACTATATGTCAGGTTTAACAATAATTTTTTAAATTTATTTTTAACCTATTAATAATTTCAATTTTTAAAGATTCTGGAGATATTATTTTTGCATGGCTACCGTATGACAGAATCATACCATATAACCATTCATCTTCAGGGTAGCATAGTGCTACAGTAAAACTTCCATCTTCATTTCTAGTTATTTCATGTTCTTCGAATGAATCATATACCTGATAAGCCATACACTCGTCTATCCTCATTGAAAAAGAAAGCATTTTTCTAAAAGGTTGTTCATTATAGATAAATTTTTTTCTTCTTCTAAGTTAATATTTCTTATTTCAAAAAATTCATCTAGTGATTCAACTCTATACATTCTTTTTAGTTTAAAAATTCTTATAGCTTTCCTTTCCCTGCAGTATGCTCTCAGAAACCATGTGTATCCTTTAAACCAAAGCTGTATAGGTTCAACTACGCGTGTGGTTAGTTTACTATATCTGCTGTAATATTGAAAACTTATTACTTGTTTTTTTAATATAGCGTTTTTTACTGAAGTAAATAACTCTTGCCTCTGATTGCTCCAATCAGAAAAGTCAATAGAAACCCAATTTGGATTTTCAATTTTAAATATTCCACATAATTTTGATAAAACACTACTGACATTATCTTGCTCAACTTTTTTAACGCTTTGAATAGCTGATACTATTTGCAGTTGCTCTTCCTTAGAAATTAAGCCCTTATCTAGAACAAAATTGTCAAGTATAGCGATTCCTCCATTTTTACCTTGTTTGGCATAAATGGGTATGCCAGCCATGCTAAGAGTTTCTACATCTCTATATACGGTCCTAACAGATACACCTAAATGTTCAGAAAGTTCCTTAGATGTTATACATTTTTTCTCCAATAATATGTAGACTATTTCAAATAATCTATTCATTTAATCATTTTATACATTCCATAATAACATATTACTAAATTAAAAGATTTTATTAAAGTGATGAATACCCATGCTTTAATAAACAGAACCTAAAACATATTCTTTTCATATAATGAAGGAGAACTAATTATGGAGTGATGAAATTGTTGTATGCACTAATTCTTGCGGGAGGAAAAGGTACAAGACTCTTTCCTCTTTCTAGGTCGGATAAACCCAAGCAATTTTTAAAGCTTATTAATAATAAAAGCTTTTTGAGGAATACAGTGGATAGAATAAAACCGATGATAAATAAGGAAAATATATATGTGGTAACTAACGATGAATATCATGAAAAGGTGAAAGAAGAGCTTCCAGAAATAAATGAAGAAAACATATTTGTAGAACCTGCTAACAAAGAGACCCCTTATTATAGGATATTGGTCATTTCTCTAAAATCACTTAAAAAAATTGACTTGTTACTTAAAAATAAAGTATTATATAAGCAAATGTTAAGGTGGGTTACTTGTAATGTAATCGTATTAAAAGTCATTCAAATATAATTCTGTGCATAAGTATGTTTTAGAGTTATAACACTATGAGTAACCATTACTTGTAATGAATGGAGGAGAATAATGGGTATAAGTTTTAATGAAAAATCGAAATCCTTTAAGCTAGATGCAAAAGGTACAAGTTATATTATGGCAATTGTTGATGAAGAACAATTTTTAGGACACGTTTATTTTGGTGAAAAGCTTCCAGATGAGGATGTTAACTATCTAATGCGTTTAGAGGAGTCACCTTTTGTGCCTTCAAAAAATAATAGAGATAGAATGTCATTTTTAGATTGTTTTCCTACAGAATATTCTACCAGCGGATTAGGGGACTTTAGAGAATCCTGCCTTCAGGTTAGAACAAATGCTGGAATGACTGCTTGCGGAATCTCCTATGCTTCTCATAAAATATATGCAGGAAAACCTAAACTAAAAGGTTTGCCAGCTACCTTTGGGGATGAAAAAGAATGTACCACTTTAGAAGTGACTTGCATAGATAAGCATTTAAATCTAGAAATAGTTTTAATATATACTGTTTTTGAAAATTTGGATGTTATCACTAGAAGTGTGAGAGTAAAAAACTGTGCTGATGAATCTATAGAATTAACCAGAGTATTATCTGCTTGTGTAGATTTTGACAGAATAGATATGGATGTGATAACTCTTCATGGCTCTTGGGCAAGAGAGAGACATATAAATAGAAGAGGAGTAACTTTAGGAGTTCAGTCCATATCTTCAGCTAGAGGAGAATCCAGCCATCAGATGAATCCATTTTTAGCAGTGCTGGATAAGACAGCAACTGAAGACAGCGGTGAAGTGTACGGCTTTAATTTCGTATATTCAGGAAATTTCCTAGCTCAGACAGAGGGTTCACAGTTTGATTCCACAAGAGTTGTTATGGGAATCAATCCTTTTGATTTCGGATGGAAGCTAGAACCACAGGAAGAATTTGCTGCACCAGAAGTGGTTATGGTTTATTCCAATGAAGGTATAGGAAAGATGTCTAGAACCTTCCATGATTTATATAGAAATCACTTAATCAGAGGAGAATATAAAGATAAGAAGCGTCCTATATTAATAAATAACTGGGAAGCTACTTATTTTGATTTCAATACTGAAAAGCTCTTGAACATAGCAAAAGAAGCTTCAAAGCTAGGCATTGAAATGTTGGTTATGGATGATGGCTGGTTTGGCAATAGAAGCAGCGATAATTCTGCTTTAGGGGACTGGGTGGTAAATGAAGAAAAAATAAACGGCGGTCTGAAATATTTAGTAGATGAAGTAAACAAATTAGGAATGAAATTTGGAATATGGTTTGAACCTGAAATGATATCTCCAGATTCAGATCTTTTTAGAGCTCATCCAGATTGGTGCATACATATTGATGGAAGAGTAGGAACCCTTTGCAGAAATCAGTATGTATTGGATTTATCAAGGGAAGAGGTCAGAGAATATGTATATGAAAGCTTAAGAAAGATACTGACCAGTGCAAATATCGAGTATGTTAAATGGGATATGAATCGTCAGCTTAGTGATGTAGGCAACAGCATACTTCCAGCAGACAGACAAAGAGAGATATGGCATAGATATATGCTTGGAGTTTATGAATTAATGGATAGATTAACTTCAGAATTTCCTCATGTACTTCTTGAAAACTGCTCTGGCGGCGGTGCTAGATTAGATCCAGGAATGCTTTATTACAGTCCTCAGATATGGGCTTCAGATGATACGGATGCCATCGAAAGACTTAAGATTCAGCATGGCACCTCACTAGTATATCCTGTATCAGCTATGGGAGCACATGTAAGTGATTGCCCAAATCATACTGTGGGAAGAGTTACTCCTTTTGAAACAAGAGGCTTTGTAGCACTTTCAGGAACCTTTGGCTATGAGCTTGATGTTACAAGAATACCTCAGGAAGATAGGGATATGATACCACAGCAGGTAGCAATGTATCATAAGTATAATGAGCTAATCAGAACGGGCGATTTGTATCGTATAGCAAACCTTTTCCGAAATCCTGAGTTTGGCTGCGTTGAATATGTTTCAAAGGATAAGGGAGAAGTGTTGGTAACCTATGTTCAGGTGCTGAACCGCCCTAATTACCACAGCAGAAGAATCAGATTAAAAGGACTAGACAAGGCTGCCTTCTACAAAAACGAAGAAACTGGAGAAGTATATTCAGGAGCAGCGCTCATGAATGGCGGAGTTTTAATTAAAGGACTATGGGGAGATTTCAAAGGAAAGCTTCTGCATTTTATCCGTCAGTAATTTATTAACTTATGCTTTAAATCAGTAAAAAAATAAGCACTGGTTTAAAGCATATCTATTTATTAGGCTCTGTTTTAAATAAGATGATAAACTAGGAGATAAAATTATGAATATAAAAAAGCTTCATGATGGATGGTCCATGAGAATTGCAGGAGAAGCGGAATTTGTCCCAGCTAAAGTTCCAGGCTCCGTATATAATGATTTACTTTTAAATAATAAAATGGAGGATCCTTATTGGAGAGCTAACGAAAATGAGGCTCTGAAAATAATGGATAACGACTTTGAATATAAGACAAATTTTAGCGTACCAGAAGAAATTTTAAATTCTGACAAAGTACTGCTAAGGTTTGAAGGTCTTGATACCATAGGAAAGGTGCTGCTTAACGGTATCTGCCTAGGTGATGTTAATAATATGCACAGAACCTGGGAGTTTGATGTGAAAAAACTTGTGAATGATGAAAGCAATGAGCTTGCGGTAGAGTTTTTTTCTCCTAATAAATATATAAAAGAAGAAAATGAAAAAGTGTTTGCAGATGGCGTAAGTGACTGCATGGCTGGTTTTCCTCACATAAGAAAAGGCTATTCCATGATGGGCTGGGACTGGGGCCCAAGACTTCCCGATGCAGGTATTTGGCGAGAGGTATCACTGCTAGGCATAAATACTGCTAGAATTGACAGTGTTTATGTAACCCAAGTGCATGAGGAAAATCAGGTTAAATTAAATATTGAAGTTTCTGTAGATAAAGCTGTTTTAGACTATGAAGCTCAATATGTAGTAACTATAGTAAGTCCTCAGGGTGAAGTGAAGGTTTATGATAATTCTCCTAAAACCGTAAGCATAGAAAATCCAAAACTCTGGTGGCCTAATGGATACGGGGAGCAGAATTTATACGGCATAAAAGTAACCTTAGTAAAAAATGAGAAGGTTTTGGATGTATGGGATAAGAAGATAGGTCTTCGCACTCTCACCGTTAAGCGTGAGGAAGATGAGTATGGAGAAAGCTTTAAGCAGGTGGTTAACGGAGTTGCCTACTTTGCTATGGGAGCAGACTACATACCAGAGGATAATATATTATCAAGAATCAATAAAGATAGAACTCGTAAGCTCCTTAAGGACTGCATAGCAGTTAACTTTAATTCCATAAGAGTATGGGGCGGCGGATATTATCCTGAAGATTTCTTCTTTGAGCTTTGTGATGAATTAGGATTAGTGGTGTGGCAGGATTTCATGTATGCCTGTGCACAGTGTCCTCTTACTCCTGAGTTTATAGACACGATTAAAAAAGAAACTATAGACAATGTGAAGAGAATAAGGCATCATGCTTCCCTAGGATTATGGTGCGGAAACAATGAGATGGAGAGCTTTGCTAATGATGGTTTGTGGTATACAAAACCAATTCATAAAGCAGACTATATACGTCTATTTGAGTATATTATTCCAGAGATATTAAAGGAATACGATCCTAATACCTTCTATTGGCCTTCAAGTCCATCCTCTGGTGGAGCCTTTGATGAACCTAATTCCTCTAATAGAGGAGATACTCATTACTGGGATGTATGGCATGGAAATAAGCCTTTTACAGAATACAGAAAGTTTCATTTTAGATATTTATCAGAATTTGGCTTTCAATCCTTCCCCTGTTTAAAGACTGTGGAAAGCTTCACTCTTCTTGAGGATAGAAATATTTTCTCCTATGTGATGGAAAAGCATCAGAGGAATAATGTAGCAAACGGTAAGATAATAAATTATATGCAGCAGACCTACCTATATCCTACAGATTTTGATACTCTTTTGTATGCGTCTCAAATGCTTCAGGCTGAGGCTATAAAGTATGGAGTGGAGCATTTTAGAAGATATCGAGGAAGATGCATGGGAGCAATTTATTGGCAGCTTAATGACTGCTGGCCGGTAGCTTCCTGGGCATCCATAGATTATTTTGGCCGATGGAAGGCGCTTCACTATTTTGCTAAAAGATTTTTTGCACCGCTTATGCTATCCTGCTGTGAGGAAAGCACCTTGACTCAGAATACTAATGTGAATGCTGAATCCTTTGCCCTGGAAAAGAGCATTCAGCTATGCATTGCTAATGAGACTATGTCAGAGGAGCAGGTTACAGTCAGCTGGGCCCTTAGAAACAATGATGGAACAGTGGTAGAAACTAAATTCTATGAGGTAAGGGTAAAAGCTCTAAGCAGCGAATGGCTGGAAAAAGTCAGCTTTGATGATGCAGATCCCTACAGCCAATATGTAAGCTACGATATGTATAAAAATGGTGAACGCATCTCTGGAGGCACTGTATTGTTTGCAGCACCGAAGTATTTTAAATTTTTAGATCCTAAGCTTTCTGTAGAGGTTAAGGGTGATGAGGTAATAATAAAAGCAGAGAAATTTGCAAAGGGTATTGAAATTTACAGCCTGGATGCAGATATGCTTTTATCGGATAATTACTTTGATCTTAATTCTGGTGAAGCTAGAGTTAAGCTTCTGCAGGGAGAAGCTAAAAACCTAAAAGTAAGAAGTGTATATGATATAAAATAAAGTTAAATAAAAAATGCCTGCCAGTAAGTAAGCTGGTAGGCATTTTTTAATAATTTTTAATTATATCTTCTTTCAGCAGCTTTGTATGAGCCTCTACCTGTTTTGCGTGATTTACCTTGTGAGCTAAATTGTTATTATAATTTTTTTCAAATACGCAGGAAAAAATTATGTCTAATACGAATTGAATAGAGATTCCTGAAGAAAAGGTAGATATTTTTGAAACTATATTTTCTCTGGAGCATACATGGATTTTATATTGAGCATATTTTGAAAGCCTATTATCTCCACAAGAAGTAATGGCTACAATAGGAGTATTGTTATTTTTTAAGATGTGGGCAATATCGATTATATCCTGAGTTTCACCAGAATAGGATATGAGTATTGCGCAGGTATCTTCACTGCTGTTAAGAGCAAAAATATGCTGCTCTGTAGGAAGTGGCGCCATTTGCACCAAATAACCTATGCGCATCATCTTATATTGAAAATCAACGGCATAGGGGGAATTGCTGCCAACACCAAATATTTTTATTATTTTAGAGTTCAATAATAAATCTACAGCACTATTAAGAGTGTTAAAATTAAGTGATTTTAAGGTATCTTCTATGGACTCCTTATATAAATTGCCCAAATTGTAACTGATATCTTTAATAGAATCACCCTTCTTAAAAGGTAAATTAAAATCAATATTTTCATTTTGCATAGAGCTTGATTTCAGCTCTACAGAATATTTAAATTTAAAATCAGAATAGCCTTTAAAACCTAATTTTTTGCAAAAACGAATAACTGTTGCAGGTGAAGTGTAGGTAGCTGAGGCTAATTGATGAGAGGACATGGATAAGATATCTTCCCCATTATTTAATATATACTCCGCTAAAATTTTTTCAGAGGAAGACAAAGTTTTAAGATATTCGAGCTTGTGATTTATCCACATAAAAATACCCCCGTATTTTATAATTTAATCTGCCTTTGCTGATGTAAATTATAATAAAAATGAAACAAAATTTCAAATCTAATCTATATGTTCTGCAAATTATGAAATAACATTTTTAAATAGGCTATTCACATTTACACCTGCATAAATAATGTTGTACTATCTAATTATAGAGATATAACAGCAGAGAAGGGAGAATTTATATATGAAAATAGCTACTATAGGAACGGGAAGAATCGTAGAAGAATTTTTAAATGCAGTAAAGGAAGTTGAAGGAGTCCAATGCAGTGCTGTTTTTTCCAGAAAAGAAGAGACTGGGAGGATATTAGCAGATAAATATGGAGTAAAGCAGATATACACAAATTACAAAGAGATGCTAAAGGATAGCAATGTGGATTTTATCTATATAGCTTCACCTAACAGCTTTCATTATGAGTATGCTCTGGAGGCCCTGAATAATGGTAAGCATGTTATTTGTGAAAAACCTTTTACCTCTACGGTAGAAGAGGCAAAAACTTTAATAGCTTTAGCAAAAGAAAAAAATTTATTTCTATTTGAAGCTATCACCACATTGCATCTGCCAAATTATAATAAGCTTAAGCAGCTGCTTTCCTCTATAGGTGAGATAAGACTGGTTCAAAGCAACTATTCTCAATATTCCAGCAGATATGATAAATTTTTAGCAGGAGAAATAACCAATGCCTTTGACCCAAAGTTTTCAGGAGGAGCTATTCAGGATATAAATGTGTATAATCTACATTTTACAGTGGGGCTATTCGGAGCTCCAAGAGAAGTGAAGTATTCTGCCAATATTGCTGCTAATGGCATTGATACCTCAGGAGTGGTCACATTAAAGTATGATAATTTTGTATGTGAATGTGTTGGAGCAAAGGATTCTCAAAGTCCTAGCTTTGCCATTATACAAGGCACCAAGGGATATATAAAGGTAAATAGTCCAGTGAATCATTGCCTTTCCGTGGAGATAGAAAGCCAAGGAAATTTAGAGACTTACAATGAACAAAATATTTCTAATAGAATGGTGTATGAATTAATAGATTTTAATAATATTTATAAGCAAGAAGACTTAAAAAAATGCCAGGAGCTTTTAGAGCATTCTCTAAGGGTTGTGGAAACAGTGGTTTCAGCGAGAAAATCCGCTGGAATAGTATTTGAAGCAGATCAGAAATAATATAAGTATGCCCTCTTTAAGAGCAAATTGCCTTAGAGAGGGTTTTAGTTTTTAATTAAGGTTATGCTTTAAAGTCTTTATCAGCATTCTTTTAAAACCTAGACTTGCATCAAAAAATATAGAGATATATTACAAATACAATAACATATTTCATGTCCTTATTTTCTCCTTAGTAGTATAAATAAAACATGCTTATTAAGGAGAAGGGAGAGTGAATTTAAATGTTTGGTGAAAACTATATAGAAAATACCTATAATGATAAAAGCTTCAAATTAGTATATGCTTCAAAGGCGGCAGATATATATGTGAGCGCTGAAGAGTATAAGGGAGTTATAAGAGCGGTGAAAACCTTTGCGGAAGATATAAATAGAGTAACTGGCATAATGCCTAAAATCCAATATGCTTCTAAAGGTCTTTCAGAAAATGCTTTTATCCTGGGAACTATTGGTAAAAGTTCTATAATTGATAAGCTTGTTGAAGAAGGGAAAATAGATGCTAATGAAATTCAGGGAAAGTGGGAAGCCTTCATAATCCAGGTGGTGCCAAATCCAATAGAAGGTGTTGAGAAAGCCTTAGTAATAGCAGGAAGTGATAAGAGAGGTACCATCTTTGGAATATATGATGTATCAGAGAAGATAGGGGTATCACCTTGGTATTGGTGGGCAGATGTTCCTACTGTCCACCAGGATATGTTAATGGTTAAGAATGGAAGGTACAAGCAAGGAGAGCCTTCTGTAAAATATAGAGGAATATTTTTTAATGATGAGGGTCCCTCTCTCATGGCTTGGGTTAGAGCTAATTATAAGGATTTTACTCATGAATTCTATGAAAAGGTTTTTGAGCTTATATTGAGGCTTAAGGGAAATTATCTTTGGCCTGCTATGTGGGATAGTGCCTTTAATGAAGACGATGAACTAAATCCTTTTCTGGCAGATGAATATGGAATTGTTATGGGTACTTCCCATCACGAACCTATGATAAGGTCTCATGGAGAATGGAAAAAACACAGAAAAGGTGCCTGGGATTATTCAGTAAATGAAGCTTACTTATATAATTTTTGGGAGTATGGAATAGAGAGAAATAAGGAGTATGAAAGCATAGTAACCTTAGGCATGCGAGGAGACGGAGATGAGGAGCTTGTAGGTAAGCTTACCGTGCAGCAGAAGATTCAGCTTTTAGAAAAAATAGTGAGAGATCAGCGTAAAATCATAAGTGAAAAAATGAATAAGGATGTAACAAAGGTTCCTCAGCTTTGGGCCTTATACAAGGAAGTGCAGGATTATTATGAAGCTGGCATGAGGGTTCCTGAAGATATAA
Organism: Clostridium sp. 19966; assembly: GCF_032335695.1. NCBI lineage: Bacteria > Bacillati > Bacillota > Clostridia > Eubacteriales > Clostridiaceae > Clostridium > Clostridium sp. 19966. The sequence continues at coordinate 244,583 of NZ_JACTOJ010000004.1, read as the reverse complement.
CCCTTTTATGGTCCGATGATAATCATGGAAATTTAAGAAGAGTTCCAACAGAAGAGGAAAGAAAGAGAAGCGGTGGAGCAGGAATATATTATCATCTTGATTATGTGGGGGGACCAAGATCTTACAAGTGGATTAACACAGTGCCAATACAAAAGATTTGGGAACAGCTGTATAAAGCTTATGAATACGGGGCAGATAGGATATGGATATTAAATGTAGGAGATTTAAAGCCTATGGAATTCCCCACAGAATATTTTATGCGTCTTGCTTGGAACATTGAGGAATTTACTAGGGACAATATGTGGGAATTTACAGTTAAATGGGCTGAAGCACAATTTGGACAAAAATATGCTGAGGAAGCAGCCTACATAATAAATCAATATACTAAGTTTAATGGAAGGCTTAAACCAGAGCTTTTAAATAATGTGGAGCTGTACAGCCTTATAAATTACAGAGAAGCAGACAAGGTTATCGAGGATTTTTATGAAATAGTAGCTAAAGCAGAAAAAATATATGAGGAGATTAGTGAAGAGCTAAAGGATGCCTTCTTTCAGCTTGTACTATATCCCTCAAAGGCTTCACTGCAGGTTACTGAACTTTATTTAACTGCAGAAAAAAACAAATTATATGCTCTTCAGGGCAGAGCATTAACCAATTCGCTGGCGGATAGAGCGGAAGCTATTTTTAAGAGGGATAGTGAGTTAACCTTTTATTATAATAAGAAACTGGCCTCTGGAAAATGGGATCATATGATGGATCAGACTCATATTGGTTATACTTATTGGAATCAGCCGCCTGAAAATATAATGCCGGAAGTGAAAAGAATAGTATTAGAAAAAGGTTCAGAGATGGGGGTAGCTGTGGAAGGGTCTGAGAAAAGCTGGAGCTTTTCAGATAAAGACTGTGAGCTGCCCCAATTTGACAGCTTCAATAGAGAAAGCAGATACCTTGAAATATTTAATAAAAAATCAGAGCCCTTCAGCTTTAATATAGAAAAAAGTGACAGCTGGATAAAGCTAAATGTAACAGAAGGAACTGTTAAAAATCAACAGAGAATATGGGTGGATATTGACTGGGAAAAGGCACCTAAAGGGAATATAGTACAGGGGAATATCACAATAGTAAGCTCCTGTAAAAATGAAGTGAAAGTAGCTTTATCAGTGTTTAATCCAGAAAATTTAGATAGAGAATCTCTAAAGGGCTTCATAGAAACACAGGGATATATCGCAATAGAAGCAGAGCATTATTCAAAGAGGATTAATGTAAATGGAATAGGCTGGAGAAAGATAGCAGGCTACGGAAGAACCTTGTCTTCCATGGGAATTTTTCCTGTTACGGCCGCCGCCATAAATCCTTCAGAAAAGGCACCTTGCTTGGAGTATAAAATATATGTGGTTAATCCTGGAGAGATTAAGCTTACAGCTCTTTTAGCTCCTTCTTTGGATTTTGCAGAGGGAAAGGGCTTAAAGCTTGGAGTATCTATTGATGATGGACCTATAAAAGTCATTGATGGTATAAAGAAAAAAGAAGAGGGCAGCTTTTTTGAAAGAGACTGGGAGCAGAGCGTTATCTATAATATAAGAAAAGCCGAGACTACTTATGAGCTTAAGAGTCCAGGGTATCATACCTTAAAAATATGGATGGCAGATCCTATTGTAATTTTGCAGAAGCTTCTATTGGATATGGGAGGTCTAAGACCAAGCTATCTTGGAGCCCCCGAAAGCTATTATAAGGGGAGGCAAGGAAATTAAATGAAAAAGTTTATGGATGAAAATTTTATGCTTACTAATGATGTAGCAGTTAAGTTATATCATGATTTTGCAAAGGATATGCCTATTATAGATTACCACTGTCATTTGAACCCAAAGGAAATTTATGAGGACAAAGCTATGAAAAACCTGACGGAAATATGGCTTTACGGAGATCACTATAAATGGAGAGCCATGAGAGCCTATGGCATAGAGGAAAGATGCATTACCGGAGATGCCAGCGATTATGAGAAGTTTATGGCTTGGGCGAAAGTTGTACCTAGAACCATAGGAAATCCTTTGTATCATTGGACACATTTAGAGCTGCAAAGATATTTTGGAATCTATGAACCCTTAAATGAAAAAACTGCGGATGATATATGGAAAAAAGTCAATGAGCTGCTTCATGAAAAAGCCTATACTGTAAGAGGGCTTATTGAAAAATCCAATGTGGAGGTTATCTGTACTACTGATGATCCAGTGGATTCCCTGGAATATCATTTGAAGCTAAAGGAAGAGAAAGGCTTTAAGGTTAAGGTTCTTCCAACCTTCAGACCGGACAAAGCTTTAAATATAAATAACAGCAATTTTTATAGTTGGCTTAAGGCCCTTGAAAAAGCAGTAAAAAAGGACATAAATAATTATAAGGAGTTTTTAGCTGCATTGGAAGAAAGAGCATTGTTTTTCCACAGTGCAGGCTGCAGAATATCAGATCATGGATTGGAAAGCATTCCTTTTATGGCGGCTTCAGAAGGAGAAGTGAGCAGCATATTTACCAAGGCCTTAAATAGAGAAAATTTAACTCAGCAGGAAGAAGAGAAATACAAGACTTACACCTTAAAATTTTTAGGGAAGCTTTATGCTAAATTAGGCTGGGCAATGCAGCTTCATATGAATGTAACTAGGAATAACAACAGCAGGATGTATGAAAAGCTAGGCCCAGATACTGGATATGATGCTATAAATGATGCTGATACAGCTTTTAAGCTTACAATGCTGTTAGATGCTTTAGAACAGAAAAAGTCCCTGCCCAAAACTATATTATATACCTTGAATCCTAAGGATAGCTATGTTATGGCAACCTTAATGGGCTGTTTTCAAGAGGAAGGTATCAAAGGTAAAATGCAGCTGGGAGCAGCTTGGTGGTTTTTGGATAATAAAGAGGGTATGCAGGAGCAGATGAAAACCCTTGGGAATGTGGGCTTGCTAAGCTGCTTTGTAGGAATGCTTACGGATTCCAGAAGTTTTCTTTCCTATACTAGACATGAATATTTTAGGAGAATTCTTTGCAATCTTGTAGGAATCTGGGTAGAAGCTGGAGAATATCCAGAAGATATGGAAAACTTAGAAGAGCTTGTAAAAAATATAAGCTATTATAACTCTAAAAACTATTTTGGAATATAAAAATGCAGAATCTATGCTTGAGGAAAGTGAGGATATAGAATGAATAATAAAATTCTTTTTAATGAAGGCTGGGAATTTGCTAAAAGCGGCTTGGAAAAGGAAGACTGCAAAGGGCTTAAGTTTGAAGCCGTTGATTTGCCTCATGATTGGCTTATATATGATAGCTTAAAGCTTTATGGAGACAGCATTGGCTGGTATCGTAAGAAATTTATCTACAGTAAAAAAGAAAAGGAGCTTCTATTGTTCTTTGAGGGAGTATATATGGATTCCGCTCTATATGTGAATGGAAAGCCTATTGGACAGTGGAAATATGGGTACTCTTCCTTTGAACATGATATAACAGAGGCAGTGGCAGAGGGAGAAAATGAGATACTGCTGAAAGTGGTTCATCAAGGTCCAAACAGCAGATGGTATTCGGGAGCAGGTATATATAGAAATGTGTGGCTGAAGACAAGGGACAAAAATCATATAGTCACGGATGGAATATACGTATCCATAAAGCACCAAAAGGCCAACTGGAAGGTGGAGATTGATACGGAGGTTAAGCTTTATGAGGCAGCAGAAATTTCTCATAGCATAAGCTATAAGGGTGAAGTCATTGCTGCTTCAAGTGAGGCGGTAGAGGTTGGCGAAGGAAGTATCAACACTCAATGCCTTAGGGTTGAAAAGCCTTTATTATGGAGCACGGATGCTCCGAATCTCTATCAGCTTAAGACAGAATTATATCTAAAGGAAAGCAAAGAATTAATTGAGGTCATATATCAAAATATAGGCTTTAGAGAGATTGTTTTAGACTCTCAGGAAGGCTTTAAGCTAAACGGTACAAAAATGAAATTAAATGGAGTCTGCGAGCATCATGATTTAGGAGCCTTAGGAGCTGCCTTCAACAAAGCAGCCTTGAGAAGAAGATTTCTAATATTAAAGGACATGGGAGTTAATGCTGTAAGGACTTCTCATAATATGCCTGCTCCAGAGCTTATGGAATTGGCAGATGAGCTGGGAATGCTTATACTTTCTGAAGCCTTTGATATGTGGGAAAAGCCAAAGACTCCTTATGATTATGCAAGATTTTTTAAGGATTGGGCTCATAAGGACGTGAAAAGCTGGATAAGGAGGGACAGAAACCATCCTAGCCTTATTATGTGGAGCATTGGAAATGAGATATATGATACTCACGCAGGAGAGAGAGGGCAGGAAATCACAAAAATGCTTATGGATTATGTTAGAGAATATGATCCAAAAGAGAATGCTAAAATTACTATAGGTTCCAATTTTATGCCTTGGGAAAATGCTCAAAAATGCGCTGATATTGTTAAGGTAGCAGGCTACAATTATGCGGAAAGGTATTATGAAAAGCATCACCAAGCTCATGCTGATTGGGTTATTTACGGCAGTGAGACAGGCTCCGTGGTACAGAGCAGAGGAATATATCATTTTCCTTATGCAAAATCTGTTCTGGCAGATGATGACGAGCAGTGTTCTTCCCTTGGTAACAGCACCACCAGCTGGGGAGCCAAATCTCCAGAGGCTTGCATCTTAGCGGAGAGAGATACACCTTTTTCCTTAGGACAATTTATATGGACAGGTGTTGACTATATAGGTGAACCTACCCCCTATCACACTAAGAATTCCTATTTTGGACAAATAGATACAGCTACCTTTAAGAAGGATTCCTATTATATATATCAGGCAGAATGGACAGATTATAGGATTAAACCTATGGTGCACCTTTTTCCTTATTGGGATTTCAATGTAGGCCAGCTTATTGACGTGAGAATATGCTCTAATGCTCCTAAGGTTGAGCTTTTTATTAATGGAGCTTCCCTAGGCAGCTATAATATAAATCATGAGCAGGGAAGGCAGCTTCTAGCTTGGTACAAGGTGCCTTACGAACCTGGAGAAATAAAGGCCGTAGCTTACGACGAGAAGGGTAAAATTATTGCCACGGAGTTAAGAAGCTCCTTTGAAGATGCTGAGAAGGTTTGTCTAACTGCAGATAAGAAGCAGCTTACTGCAGATGGCAGAGATTTGATTTTTGTTGAAATAACCATGAAGGATAAGAAGGTAAATTTAGTTGAGAATGCTAATAACAGAGTTACAGTAAAGGTTACAGGAGCTGGACGCTTACTTGGACTTGATAATGGTGACAGCACAGATTATGACCAGTATAAGGGAACCAGCAGAAGACTCTTTAGCGGAAAGCTCATGGCCATAATTGGAGCTTCCTTAGAGGCGGGAGATATTCATGTGGAAGTAAGCTCTAAGGGAATGGAAAGTGAAAGCTTGGACTTTCAGGCTGTCCCTGCAGAAAAAGCTATAAATGGAATTTCTGCTATTATGAAAAACTCTGATTTACCTTGCGTTATGGGAAGCCTTGAAGAAATACCTCTTCGCAAGATAGAAATTATAAGTTCCTCAGGACAATTATTTAATGAGAATTTAAGAGAGCTTTATGTGGAGGCTAAATTATATCCTGAGAATACTTCCTATAAAGAAATAGAATGGAGTGCAGTAAATGCTTCAGGAATAGTCTCAAATATTGCTAAAGTGGAAGCACTTGGAGCTAAAGCAAAAATAACAGCTTTAGGTGATGGAGAGTTTAGAGTGCGCTGCACCAGCAAGAATGGCAGTGATAAAACAAAGCTTATATCTCAGCTGGAGTTCAAAGCAGAAGGACTTGGTACAGCCTTTAAAGATCCTTACACCTTCATATCTGCTGGCCTTTACGATTACAGCAATGGAGAAGTGGGAAATGGAAATGAAAGAGGAGTAGCCACCAGCAGAGAAGGAGAAACTCAGGTAGGCTTTCATGGAATAGACTTTGGAGCTTATGGTTCAGACACCATAACTCTTCCTATATTTGCATTATCTAATGCTAAATATTCTTTGCAGATTTGGGAAGGCATGCCTGGAGAAGAGAAAAGCAGCTTGCTGGCAGATGTGATTTATCAAAAAGAATCCATTTGGAATGTTTATCAGGAAGAAACCTATAAGCTTTCTAAAAAACTTAAAGGCATAACCTCTATTTGCTTTGTGCTTCACGATAAGGTTCATATTAAAGGCTTCTATTTTGAGAAAAAGAATAGAGCCTTTCAGCAGAATAGAGCGGTAGAATGTGATCATATTTATGGAGATACCTTCACTCTAAAAGAAGATATAGTTCAAGGAATAGGAAATAATGTTTCTCTGGAATTTGAAAGCTTGGATTTTACAGCCCAAGGGGCTTCTAAGCTTGTTATTTACGGAAATTCTCCTATTGATAAAAATACCATCCATATACAGCTTGACAGTGCTGAAGGCAGCATCAGGCAGATAGTTGAATTCACTCATTCCAATGGATATGAGGAAAGAATATTTGAATTAGAAAAAATAGAAGGAGCGCAAAAGGTTACCTTTGTGTTTCTTCCAGGAAGCAATTTTGATTTTGGCTGGTTCCGCTTTGAAAATTAAAACAGAAAATCCAACGGTTTAATAAGCTGTTGGATTTTCTGCGAATTGGGAGGGAGTTAAGCCCTCATATTTTTTAAAGGCTCTGCTGAAATAAAATATATCATTAAAGCCAACTTTTTTTGCAGTTTCAGAAACTGTGAGGCCATCAATTAAAAAATGCTTGGCTTTATTAATTCTTATATGAATCAAATAATCTATGACGGATTGGCCTGTAACTTCCTTAAATATATTACCCAAATAAGAAGGGCTGATATTAAGATAATCCCCTAGCTTTTTTAAGGTTATGTTTTCGGTGTAATTCTGAACCATGTAGTTAACAACCTTTTCCACCTTTTTTAGATTGGAATAGCTGTAATGGGTTCCGTTTTTGTATTTAATTAAAAGGGATAGTATTTCTGTAAATAGTGCCCTCTCCTTAACTGCAGCAGTACCCTTCATGGAAAGCTTCAAATCCGTAAACTCAGTAAACAAATCCATAAGTCTTCTGAATAAATATTCATCCTCAATCCTCTGACAGGTGCTAAAGGGCAAATCACAGTCCTGAAGCTGCCAATGGGAATCCTTTAGAATTGGGCAGGTATATAAAAATTCAACGGCAAAGCATTTCATAAGCTTTGAAGAAGAGGTATAAGCTTCCCGGATATCTCCAGGCTTAAAATATATTAGCTCTCCCTTGCTTACCGTAAACCTGTCTCCATCCTTATAAAAGGTACCTTCTCCATCATATATAAGCATCAGATTGTGAAAATTAAGAGTAGTCCTGTTTAGCTTCCAGGAAGGCTGGCAGTTTCTATGAACAGCGTAATAAGCATCCGGGAATATATTGCTTAATAAGTCTTTTGAGGATATATCCATAGTCCATTCATTCCCCCATGATTTATTCATTAGCTTAAAGCTTTAATAGGCTTTTTATAAAATTATATAGTTAAATAGTACAAATACAATTATATATTATATGGTTTAAAAGATAAATAAAATTTATAATTCAGACATAATTTAAGTGCATATTTTTGTAGCTAAGGGAGAGTGTTTTATGGATAATAGAGGCGGCGTTTATGAATGTTGGTTAAATTATAGCAATGGTGAAGCCTTAAGCTCAAAGGAAGAATACAGAAGGTTTTGCAGTACAATCTATATTGAAGAAACTAGTCCTATAATAGCTTCAGCAATAAAAGAGTTGAGCTTTGCTATCAATAGGATATTCGGTACAACTCCAAAGGTTGTATGTGAAATATCAGGGTCAGAGCAGTATTTATTTTTGAAGGCAGCAAAAGAAGAAAATTTGGCTAAGGAAGGCTTCAAAATACAGAGCTTTGATGAAGATAAAGCTATCAAAATCCTTGGGAAAGACGATAATGGTGTGCTTTATGGAGTTTTTAGCTTTATAAGAGCAATGGTCACAGGAAAAAGCTTAGAGGAAGCTTTGCTTGAGGATGCTCCTGCAAACGAATTAAGAATTATAGACCATTGGGATAACATAAGCGGTGATATAGAAAGAGGCTATGCAGGTAAATCTTTTTTCTATAAGGATAATGAAATAATTAAGGATTCTGCTAGAATCAAGGATTATGCAAGAATTTTAGCTTCCGTAGGCATAAATGGAGTAGTTATAAATAATGTTAATGTACATCAATATGAGACAAAATTTATAACAGAAGAATATCTTCCTTACATAGCTGCATTTTCAAAGGAGTTTAGAACTTATGGAATTAAAACTTATTTGAGCGTTAATTTTGCAGCTCCTATAGAAATTGGAGGGCTTGCCACCGCAGATCCGCTTGCTGAAGAAGTAAAAGCCTGGTGGAGAGAAACAGCAGATTTGATTTATGAATACATTCCTGATTTTGGAGGCTTTCTGGTAAAAGCAGATTCAGAATACAGACCAGGACCTTTTACCTATGGAAGGGATCATGCGGATGGGGCTAATATGCTGGCAGAAGCTTTGGAACCTTTTGGAGGCTTAGTGATTTGGAGATGCTTTGTATATAACTGTCAGCTCGACTGGAGAGATAGATCCAAGGATAGAGCTAAAGCAGCTTATGATAATTTTAAGCCTTTAGATGGCAAGTTTAAGGATAATGTGATATTACAGGTAAAGAATGGTCCTATGGACTTTCAAATAAGGGAGGCAGTTTCACCTTTATTTGGAGCTATGAAAGATACAAATATAATGCTGGAATTTCAGGCAGCTCAGGAATATACGGGCCAGCAAAAGCATTTGTGCTATCTTCTGCCTATGTGGAAGGAAGTTGTTAATTTTGATACTTATGCAAAAGGTGAAGGTTCCTATGTGAGAAAGGTGGCAGCTGGAAGTATTTTTCATAGAAAACATGGTGGCATAGCCGCTGTTTCAAATCTTGGGGACAGCCAGTGCTGGACAGGGCATCCGCTGGCACAGGCTAATTTATATGGCTTTGGAAGACTTGCCTGGAATCCAGAGCTTACTTCAGAGGCTATAGCAGAGGAATGGAGCAAGATTACTTTTGGCTGCGAGGAAGAAGTGGTAAAAAAAATAGTTTCTATGCTGCTAGAATCAAGGGAAGTCTATGAAAAATACACCAGCCCTTTAGGGATAGGCTGGATGGTCAATCCAAACCATCACTATGGGCCAAGCGTAGATGGATATGAGTATTCACTCTGGGGAACTTATCATTATGCGGATTTCAGAGGTATTGGAGTGGACAGAACTGCTGCAACTGGAACAGGGTATACTTGTCAGTATAATGAACCCATAGCTTCAAGGTATGAAAAAATAGATACTTGTCCTGAAGAACTTTTGTTATTCTTTCATCATGTCCCCTACAGCTATAAATTAAATAGCGGTAAAACTTTATTGCAGCATATATATGATACCCATTTTGAAGGAGTAGAAAAGGTAGAAGAGTTCATAGAAAAATGGACATCTTTAGAAGGAAAGATAAATGAAGAATTCTTTAAGCTTGTTATGGATAAATTCTCTGTGCAGCTTAAGGATTCTAAAGAGTGGAGAGATGTAGTTAATACTTATTTTTATAGGAGAACAGGCATTGGAGATGTAAAGGGAAGAAAGATATACGAATAAAGTAGTGATAAGGAGAGTGTATTTATGAGTAATAATTCCATTTTATCGTTATGTGAAGCTTACAGGGATTACTTTAAAATTGGAGCCGCTGTAAGAGTTGAGGATTTTCAGGGAATTCAGGGAGAGCTCCTTAAAAAGCATTTTAATAGCTTAACTGCTGAAAACGCAATGAAATTTGGGGAAATTCATCCTTATGAAGGAAGCTATGACTTTGAAAAAACAGACAGGATGAAGGAATTTGCAGTGAGTAATAACATGAAGATGAGAGGACATACTTTTGTATGGCACAATCAAAATCCTCATTGGCTTTTTGAAAAGAATAAGGAAGAACTGCTTGAAATATTGAAAGAGCATATAAAAACTCTTTGCAGCAGATATGGTGATGTTATATATGCTTGGGATGTTGTAAATGAAGCTATAGAAGATAAAACTGATCAGCAGTACAGAGATACTGGCTGGAGAAAAATTTTAGGGGAAGACTATATTAAAACTGTTTTTCAGCTTGCAAAAGAGTTTACTGGAGCTGCAAAGCTTATTTATAATGATTATAATAACGAATTTCCAGACAAATTTAAAAAATCCTATGATATGCTGAAAAAACTGAAGGCTCAGGGCACTCCCATAGATGGAGTAGGACTTCAGGGACATTGGAACATAATGGACAAACAGCTTATAGAAAATTTAAAAAGAGCTATAGAAGGCTATGCATCACTAGGTCTTCAGCTTCAAGTAACAGAATTAGATGTTTCCATGTTCAGCTTTGAAGACAAAAGAAAGAATGTGTTAGTGCCTACGGAGGAGATGCTTTATCTTCAGGAAGAGATGTATAATAATATTTTTGAAACCTTTAGAAGCTACAAGGAGGTAGTAGCTTCAGTAACCTTTTGGGGAATAAGTGACAGGTACACCTGGAAGGATAATTTTCCAGTGCCAGGAAGAAAAGACTGGCCAATGCTATTTGATATAAATGGAGAACCTAAGAACTCTCTTGCAAGAGTACTTAACTTCTAAAAAATAAAGCTGCCAGCTTATGTGGCAGCTTTATTTGCATTATTTTAAGTATTTTTCAAGAGTAGCTCTTACAGCACCATTTCCAGCAATCATCTCTGAAAAATAGCCTTCTATTTTTTCTCCTAAACCTAGGTCGTAAAGATTTACTCCAAATATTTCTTCCTTGGAAAGAATAGGCTTTAAATTATCCTTAAAGGAGGTTTTTTCACCAAGTTTTATGTGAGAAACATAAGCTGTGAGAAACTTAAGCAAAGGATCAGGACTCAACTCCATAGGTTCTCCTGAATCAGCTAGGCCCATAAGATATCTGCACCAGCCAGCTATAGCTAAGGGAATATATTTAAGCTTCCTAGCATCTAAGCTTTGGCTCTTTGCATATGCTTTTATGGTTTCACCGAATCTTATACCTACCTTTTGAGAAGTATCAGAGGCTATTCTCTGAGGAGTGTCCGGAATATAAGGATTAGGAAGTCTAACTTCTATCACTTCTCTAATGAACTCTTCTGGCTTTAGTATTTCGGGATTCACCACCACAGGCATTCCTTCAGTATAACCTATCTCCTCCACAAGCTTTTTAAGCATAGGATCTTTCATTTCCTCTGCAATGGACTTATAACCAAGCAGACATCCAAAAACTGCAAGAGCAGTATGAAGAGGATTAAGGCAGGTTGTAACCTTCATGGTTTCTACCTTTTGCACTGTAGCCCTATCAGTTAAAAATACTCCTGCTTCCTCTAAAGGCATTCGTCCGTTTGGAAAGCTGTCTTCTATTACAAGATACTGAGGACCTTCTGCATTTACAAAAGGTGCTATATAAGTATGTGCTTTGGTACAAACTATTTCAGTGCTTTCAAAACCAAGCTTCTCTATAGTTTCCTTTACGCTGTCTGATGGACGAGGAGTAATCTTATCTATCATGCTCCAAGGAAAAGATACTTTTTCTGGATTTTTTAGATAGGCTATAAATTCATTTTCCACAAAACTGGAAGCTGCCCAGCTTTCAGCTATGGAAAGCACTGAGTTCTGAAGCTTTTCTCCATTCTTAGAGCAGTTATCCATACTTACAAAAGCTATAGGAAGTTCTCCATTTTTATATCTTATGTAAGCAAGCGCTGCCACTTTAGCCATGATACCTTTAGGTTTATCAGGGCCTGCAGCCATATCTTCCTTCACGAAAGGAAAATATTCATCAGAAATATTTTTTAATGCATAGCCTTTTTCAGTTATGGTGAAGCTGGCTATTTGCAGGGAAGGCTTTTTGAAGATTTCTTTTAGTCTTTCCCATTCCCTTTCTCTTTGAAAATCTGCAGCCAGACTTTCTGCTATGCTGCCTACCACTGTTTTTTCTAGGCTTCCATCAGGCTTCATGATCACTAGTAAGCTTAGATTATCATATCGGGTATAAATTCTATCTATAATTTCATAATCATAGCCCTCTGCTGCGATGATGCCTGTAGCTGCCTTGCCATCATTTAAAAGTTTTTGCTGAAGCATAGCTATAAAACCTCTGAAGATGTTGCCAGAGCCAAAGTGTATCCAGGTTGGATTACTTGAAGTTTTCTCTGACATTTCTTCATAATCAAATTTTGGAAGCTCAATTCCGACTTCTTTCCATCCATAAGCTTCTTTTATACTTTCCTTGCTTAATTTTAAAGCTGACATTTATTTTTCACTTCCTTTTTCGAGAGAATCCCATATTCCCCAAAGGTACATAATTCCGAGGGCTCTATCATAAAGTCCATAGCCAGGTCTGCACTTTTCTCCCCAAAGATGTCTGCCGTGATCAGGTCTAACATAGCCTGCAAAGCCAGCACTGTGGAGAGCCTTAACCATTCCTACCACATCTAGAGAGCCTTCAGAGGCCTTATGAGCGGTTTCTATAAAATCTCCATTTTCGAAGTGCTTTATATTTCTTATGTGAGCAAAATGAATTCTTGGGGCAAATTCCTTAATCATTGCTACAAGATCGTTGTTAGGATTTGAACCTAAGGAACCGCTGCAGAAGGTTAAGCCATTATACGGGCTGTCCACTAACTTCAGAAATCTCCTTATATTTTCTTTATTTATTATAAGTCTTGGAAGTCCGAATATTGGCCATGCAGGATCATCAGGATGTATAGCCATCTTCACATTATTGGCTTCACACACAGGTATTATTGCTTCAAGAAAATATTTTAAATTATTCCACAAATCTTCTTCCGTCACATTTTCATAGGCTTTAAATAGTTCCTTTAGCTTGGATAATCTTTCAGGTTCCCAGCCAGGCATGGTATAATCCTTAACTCCTACTGCGATTTTTTCTACCAGCTCCATAGGATTTGCATTTTCAATTTTAGCCTTCTCATAAAAAAGAGCTGTTGAGCCATCTGGAAGCTTTTTATTCAAATCAGTTCTGGTCCAGTCAAATACGGGCATGAAGTTATAGCAGATTACTTTAACTCCAGCCTTTCCAAGCTTTTCTATAGTTCTTTTATAGTTTTCAATATATTTTTCTCTGCTAGGCAGTCCTAGTTTAATATCTTCGTGAACATTGACGCTTTCAACTACATCTATATTGAAGCCTTTTGCTTCTATAAGTTCTTTTTCCTTAAGAATTCTATCCATAGACCATTCTTCACCAGCTGCCACATCATGAAGAGACCATACAATCCCAGTAACACCTGGTATTTGCTTAATTTGCTCTAAAGTAACAGAATCATTACCTTCGCCGTACCATCTAAAGGTCATTTCCATATATTTCACTCCAATTCCTATTAATTTAGTTCTGTATTTATTATAAAACTATCATAGCATAGCAAAGCTTAATATTAACATGAAATATATAAGTGAATTTGTAATATTCCACTATGAAATTAAAAAAACTTTAAAATATGAGGAGGTAGCAGCAAATTAAATAGAAGCTTCTTAATAGACTATTGAATATCGAATTAACAATATCCTTCCATGCTGCATATACTAATATGAGTATCAATATTCTGGAGTTTTTTATGCAAAAAAAAGAACCATTAGTAATTTTTTATAATGGTGAAGATAGCTTTGAGAAGCTTATGGAGAAACTCATATATAGGAAACTGGATAAAAATAAAAGAGAAGCGTACAAAAGCAGCTGCAATGAGAATTTACCAGATGAAAGCTCAGGCGTATGACATGGAGAAGCTTTGGAAGGTAGCTATATATGCCAGGGTATCTACAGATAAGAAGGAGCAGCAGGAATCAATTCCAGCTCAGGTGCAAAGCCTGAAAAAATGGCTTCTTGACAAAAGCGAAGCCAAAGATAATCACAGCTATGAGCTGGTTGAAGTTTATGAGGACGCAGGCTTTTCAGGATCGAATTTTCAGAGAGACGGTTTTATAAGAATGAAAGAGGATATTGAAGCTGGAAAGATAAATATGGTCTTAACCAGAGATCTATCCAGGTTTTCAAGAAACTATATCACCGCAGGATATTATTTAGAGGATTATTTTAAAGTAAATGGAATAAGATTTGTTTCAGTTCTTGATAATGTGGATACTGAGCAGGAATTTAATGATATAATACCTTTTAAAAATATACTGAATGAAATGTATATAAAAGACTGCTCAAAAAAAGTGAGGGATGCTTTAAAGCAAAGAATGCTAAGAGGATCCTCCATAGCAAGTAAACCTCCTTATGGCTATAGGTTTGTAGAATATTACGAAGGCAATACCAAAACAATAAAGCTGATTGCAGCGGAGGATGAAACCACAGAGGTTGTGAAAGAAATATATTTTTTATACTTAAATGGCTGGGGAGTTGGTAAGATAGCTGGCTATTTAGATAAGAAAGGCATAGAGCCGCCTTCTTGCCATATTAATGGATTTTCTAAGTCTAAGCTTGGACTTTGGACAAGTAACTCTATACGCTATATATTAACCAATCCAAAATATGCAGGCAAAATGGTGCAGCAAAGATGGAGAAAAATAAGCTATAAAGTAAAAAAAGTGATTCCTACAAATGAAGAAGAATGGATTTATGGTGAGGATTTTCAAGGTATAATTTCCCAAGAAATATTTAATGAAGTTCAGCAGGCAATGAAAAATAGAAGAAAAAGCTATAGATATAAAGGAGAAAACATGCACCCCTTTACAACTGTGCTTAGATGTAATGAATGCGGTGGCTCCCTGTGCTATAGGGAAAAATATGAGGGATACAAATGCACTAACAGTCAAAGGGGCGGGGGAAGATGCAGCTCACATTCAGTGAAGGAAGAATTTCTAAAGAGAACTATCATTAAGGATCTTAAAAATTATGTATATAGATACGTGAGCAAGGAAACTTTGTATAATGCGGCCATTTCTATTCTAGATAGCGCAGATGATCATAAAAAGCAGCTGATTTCTATTGAAAAAGAATTAAATAAACTTGATGTTCAGTTTCAAAAGGTTTATCAAGACAAGTTGAATCATATCATAAATGAAAGAAATGCAGAAATGCTGATTGCAGGAATTGAAAAAAAGCAGCAGTTGTTACAGAAAAAATATGAAATTATAAATATAGCATCAAAAGAGAATAATAAAGCTGAGCTTCAGGACAAATACAGACTGACTGTAGACAAAATACTTGCTTTTGAAGAATTTGATAGGAGCACAGTAGAGCTTCTAATTGATAAAATAATTATTTCTGAGGATAAGGAGACTATGGAAAAAAAGGTGGAAATATTCTATAAGTTTAGGGCTTAACATATCTTAAAAGACCAATAGCCACTAGAAAGAGACTGCTACCTGCATAGGTCTTTCTGCAGTTAAGCTATTAAAGAAGGATAAGGATGCAGTAATAATGGTATTTCCATCGGATCATCATATTGATGATGAAAAAACCTTTTTAGATACCATAGATTCAGCGGTAGAGATTGCGGAGAGAAGAAGAGGCTTAGTCACCATAGGCATTGAGCCAACTAGGCCGGAAACTGGTTATGGATATATAGAAAAGGGCAATAGAGCCAATACTAATGTTTTGGCTTACAGAGTGGAAAGATTTACTGAAAAACCTAACCTAGAGGTGGCTAAGGACTTTTTGCTAAAAGGCACATATCTTTGGAATAGCGGTATATTTATTTGGAGAGCAGATGTGTTCCTTAGGGAAGTAGAGAAATATCTTCCCAAGCTTTACAAAAATCTTATGGAAATATATGCCCATGTAGGCATGGAAGATGAAGCTGAGGTAATCAAAGAGCAGTATGAAGTTATAGATGGTATATCTGTAGATTTTGGAGTGCTGCAGAAAACAAGAAAAGCATATGTGATAAAGAGCGAATTTCCTTGGGATGACATCGGAACCTTCCAAGCGCTAAGCAGATTCCTAAATACTTCTGAGGGGAACAATATAAAAGGTAATGTTAAGCTTGAGGACAGTGAAAACTGCATAGCTTTTTCCAAAGATAAGCTGCTAATAGGCTTTGGAGTAAAAGATCTTATAATTGTCGAAGCAGATAATGTAATTTTAGTAATGGACAGGAACAGGGATCAAGAAGTAAAGCATCTTGTGGAGAAATTAAAAGAGGATGTAGACATATCCAAGTTAATCTAAATTGGTATTGCATAAATTATAAATAATAGCTATAATCAAATTGAATTATTAATTTTGCAGGGTGATGGAGTTCACCTTAAATCGCGTTAGTGCTAATGACTCCTACAAGAGCTTTACGGCTTTTTGTAGGGGTCTTTTTGATTGGCTAAGTTTTAAAACACCTCACATCATTGAAAGGAGAAACTTTTATGAAAAAATATATTTATGTGGCCATTGGAGGAGCCTTAGGAGCCCTTTTACGGTATGCTATAAAAATTATAGACTTTTCTAATTTATTTTCAGCCTTTCCTATAAACACCTTTATTATTAATATAAGCGGAAGTTTTCTTATAGCATTAATACTCACCTTTGCCAGTAAAAAGCGATGTCTTAACGAAAATATAAAGGTTTTTTTAACTACAGGCTTTCTCGGTGCTTTTACCACTTTTTCAACTTTTTGTAGGGATACAGTAGGACTTATGGAAAAAGGAATATATATCACAGCCCTTGTTTATATAGCTTTTTCTATAGTATTAGGAATGCTGGCAGCATATCTTGGGTATAAATTATCCCTAAGTATAATGTCAAGAAGAGAAAAAGAAATAGAAGAAGAACAGGCAGGTTAGGAAAGGTTAAAGGAGGAATTTATAATGGGATACATAATGATAGCTTTTGGAGGAAGCTGCGGAAGTTTAACAAGATTTTGGCTTGGGAAACAGATAAAAAGTAAAACCTGGTTTCCTTTGGCTACTTTTATAATAAATATAACAGGAGCTTTTCTCTTAGGGATAGTCAGCTCTTCAAATATAAGCCATAATCTTATGCTGCTTTTGGCAGATGGTTTTTTAGGAGCCTACACCACCTTTTCCACATTCATGTTTGAAGGCTTCACATTATTTAAGGGAAGCAAGCTCAAAAATGCTTTAATATATATATTTTCCACAGTGATTATTGGAATAATTGGCTTTTATATGGGAAGCATTATATAGAAAAAGTTTATGCTAATAGAGTCTATATAGGCTCTATTTTTTCAAGTAAATAATATTTTTATATAAAAACGCAATAAACCTATAAAAGAATATTGCATAAAATATTAAAAGTTATAAAATAACGTATTAAGGAGAAAAATATATGATTTAATGTGATTGGAAGTTAAAATATCATAAAAAGAGAATGCCAAAGTCTAAAAGAACCTAAAACAGCCTTCAGTGACATTATTAAAATTAACAAACCTCTGATATAATTATTTCATAAATTCAATATATTGGTTATAGAGTATTATATTAATATTTACAATATATTGTTTTAATTAATTCAGGGGGTATTAAAATGGAGACATGGCAACTAATACTAATTTATGTGGTTGGGGGTATTGCTTTACTAGGCATAATCCTATGGTTAGCAGGATTAAAGATAATTCCCAATGACAAAGTAGCTATTCTAGAGAAATGGTGGTCAAACAAAGGATCACTAAAAGAACAAATCATAGCTTTAAATGGAGAGGCAGGTTATCAACCAGAGGTAGTAAGAGGAGGTATTCACTTTTTAACTCCACTTGTTTACAAGGTTCATACTGTACCCTTAGTTACAATTCCTCAAGGTAAAATAGCCTATGTATTTGCAAGGGATGGACATCCTTTGGATGCCACTCAGACCTTAGGTAAAATAATAGCTGAAAGTAACAATTTTCAAGATGTAACGGGCTTTATTAAAGGCGGTGGACAAAAGGGACCGCAGAGAGGAATAATCCGTGAAGGTACCTATGCGTTTAACCTTGCTCAATTTATAATAATCACGGAAAATAAAACCTATTATCTTCCTATGGGAGACAAGGGTGAGCAGCAAACTATAATGGATATGACTAGAAAAATTTCTGAAAGAAGAGGCTTTGAACCAGTAGTTATACAGGGTGAAAGCGATATGGTAGGTATAGTTACAGTGCATGACGGTCCATCTTTAGGAAGGGATACTATCATATGTCCAGCAGTGGGAGATGAAGCCGATTCAGAAAATTATCACAATAACTTCCAGGATCCTGAAAGATTTTTGAAGGCTGGCGGTTACAGAGGAAGACAATATCAAGTATTAGCTGACGGTACTTATTTCATAAATAGACTTTTTGCAACTGTAGAATACATCAAGAAAACAGTTATACCTGTTGGTTTTGTAGGAGTTGTTGTATCTTACACAGGAGCTAAAGGTAAAGATTTTTCAGGAGAAGATTACAGGCATGGTGAATTAGTAGAGCAAGGCTATAGAGGTGTGTGGAAGGAACCTTTGATGCCAGGAAAATATGCCTTTAATGTTTATGCAGGTAATATTCTTCAAGTGCCTACTACCAATGTAATATTAAAGTGGATAAGCAACCAGATAGGAGCTCATAAATATGATGAAAATCTTAAGGAGGTTAATCTTATCACCAAAGATGCTTTTGAACCTTCACTTCCTCTTTCAGTGGTTTTTCACATTGATTATAAAAAAGCTCCAATGGTAATACAGAGATTTGGTGATATAAAGATGCTGGTAGATCAAACTCTTGATCCTATGGTATCAGCTTACTTTAAAAATGTAGGCCAGACTAAGACCTTGATAGAACTTATTCAGCAGAGAAATGAAATTCAAAATCAAGCTTCAACTGAGATGAAAACTAAATTTGAGCACTATAGCTTGGAATTAGAGGAAGTTCTTATAGGAACTCCAACCAGCTCAAAGAACGATACTAATATAGAGCAGATATTGATGCAGCTTAGAAGCAGACAGCTGGCTAAAGAGCAGCTTGAGACCTATGCTACTCAGCAGACCGCCGCAGAGAAGGAAAAGGAGCTTAAGGAAGCAGAAGCTATAGCCAAGCAGCAGACTTCCCTTACTGAATCAGATATCAACATTAGAATTCAGGAAAACCAAGGTAAAGCTGATCTTATGAAATCTAGACAGGATGCAGAAAAAATCCAGAGACTTTCAGAAGCAGATGCCTATAAAATCAAGCAGCAGGCAGAGGCAGAAGCCTTCAGAATCAAGGCTCAGGCAGAAGCTGAAGCTTTGAAGGAAGCTAAAGTAGGTATTTCCAAGGCAATAGCTGCAAGGGAACAGGTAAATGCCTTCGGTGGACCTCAATTCAAAATACTTGAAGACGTCATGAAGAACTTTGCAGATGCTATCAGAGATGGAAAGATTGACATAGTTCCAAAAACTCTTATAAATGCAGGAAGCACAGAGGGAGAAGGAAACAAGCTGCCTAATATATTCGAGAGCATGGTTATGCTTATGATGAGCGAAAAGCTTACAGCAAGAACTCAAGAAGAGAAACCAATGGATTTGTTCTCAAAGGAAGCAGAAAAAATAAGAGAAGACATATTAAGAGACATAAGTAAAGAAGAGAAGTAGAAACAGGGGACGGTTCACAAAAATTCATAGCATGAAAGTGCTAATAATTGTGAACCGTCCCTTAGCTTTTTAATTTCCACAATTGATGAGAGTATTGTATAATATAGGTGATGACATGTTGTAAATTGTTATATAAAACTAAAAGGAGGAAAGGCTGTTTAAAATATATGGCTGGCTTAAGCGTCAATTATTTATTTTAGCAGCAATGACATATTATGAAGTTTACTGTAGGACAATTTAATGATTCTTATGAGCCTGTTATGGATGGAGTGGCTAATGTAACCAAGAATTATGCCTATTGGCTTAGCAGAAAGGGCTGTGATAGTTATGTAGTTACACCAAGCTGTCCTGGCTATGAAGATATTAATGATTTTAAGGTGTTAAGATATTTTTCTGTTCCGCTTCCCAAGAGAAGGCCCTATAGGTATGGAATACCTCAGTTAGATTATAATTTTAATAAGGATGTAAACACTATTCCTTTTGACTTAGTGCATTGTCATTGTCCATTTACCTCTGGTAAATTAGCTCTTAAAATAGCAAGAAAAAGAGGAATACCAGTGATAACAACTTTTCACTCTAAATACTACGACGATTTTAAGGAAGCTACAAAATCTGATAGTATCGCTAAGTTAATGACCCAAAGGATAATAAGCTTTTACAATGAAGTGGATGCTGTTTGGACAGTAAATGACTCTACTGCTGAAACCTTGAGAAGATATGGCTATAATGGAATTATAAATATAATGCATAATGGTGCGGATTTTGATACCATAGGAAACCTGAAGGAATACATAAGAAAAGGTGCAGACTACCTAAAAGTAGATGAAGAAGATAGGGTGCTGCTATTTGTAGGACAGCATATATGGCAGAAGAATACCAGGCTAATAATTGAAGCTCTTAGACTTTTAAGAGATAAGGGTGAAAATTTCAAAATGTTTTTTGTAGGTGAGGGAATTGTGAAAAAAGACATGGAGGAACTGGTGGAGAAATATAAGCTAGATGATCGTGTAAAGTTCCTTGGAGTCATTCACGATAGAGAGCTTTTGAAGACCATATTTGCAAGAGCTGATTTATTCTTATTTCCGTCAGTTTATGACACCTCTGGTATAGTAGTGAGGGAAGCTGCTGCAGTAAGAACTCCTTCCTTAGTAGTGAGAGATTCAAACGCTTCAGAAGGCATAGAAGATGGCTTCAATGGTTTTATTGCGGAGGAAGAAGAAAATTCTTATTGTAATAAAATAATTGATATCATTAACCAAAAAGAGCTCCGTTATAAGGTTGGAGAAAATGCTCAAAATACAGTGTTTGAAAGCTGGGAAACCATATCTTCCAGAGTGCTAAAAAAATACGAAGAAATCATAGAAAAGAATAACTGGAACAAGGAAAGAAGAATGAAAGTACCAACAATGAAAATATGACGGAGGAAAATATGACGGGTTATTTGGAATCTTTGAAAAAAAACTATAAAGGCATAATATTCATGCTGATTGCATCTTTACTTACCTCTATTGGTCAATTGTTTTGGAAGCTGTCCCACAATTACATATTCTTAGGACTAGGCTTTATATGTTATGGCGCAGGAGCTGTTCTTATGATAATTGCCTTCAAATTTGGAAGCTTTTCAGTACTTCATCCCATGATGTGCTTAAGCTATGTATTTGCTCTTTTATTTGGCTCTTTCTTTTTGCAGGAGAGCGTGGGAGCCTTTAAAGTAATAGGGGTGCTATTTATAATAACTGGAGTGGTTTTCATAGGAGGTGGCGATCATTAGCGCATATCTTATAATTTTAGTCATGACCATTATGGGAGCTTTTGGAGGATACACTTTAAAGCTGGCTACCTCATCTACGGATAAAATATACAGTGTAATGTTCAGCAAATGGTTCTATATAGGGGGAATGCTCTATGTTACCAGCGCTTTACTTAATATATATGTGCTGAAGCTTCTGCCTTATACAGTAGTATTGCCGCTGACCTCCATAACTTACATATGGACACTGACAATATCCTATTTTCTTTTAAATGAAAAAATAACAAAATATAAAATAATAGGAATCATATTCATAATGCTGGGAGCATTATTTATATCAATATAAATTTATTTCTTATATAATTTTAAATCTCGTTTTTTGAGAGGCTATGTCTTAAGATGTTGATATTATTTTTAGCACTATCAACATCTTAAAGCATAGCCTTTTATTATTGAGAATATGTCAAAACTAAAGAGACAATATATGTTTATGTTTTACTTGCATAGTAAATGTAGGCAAATATATAATATTTATGAAGGCAAATCGTTACTCAATACATTAGGTTGGTGATTTTTGTTGGATAAGCTTAGTTCAAGACAAATGGACATTGTAAAAAAAATACTTAATAACGAGAACGTTACCGTAAAAAAAATAGCTCAAGTAAATGATGTAAGCACTAGAACAATTTACAGAGAGATAGACAGTATCAATAAAGCAATTTCTCAATACAAAGTAAAAATTATTAATACTATTGATGGAATGTATTTAAATGGGAAGGAAGATGATATTTTAGAGTTTAAATTTAAAATTCAAGATTCTACTTCAATAGCAGAGGCTAAAAATAGAAACAATTTTATAATAGCAGAGTTATTACAATGTAAAGAACCAATAAAAATTCAATATTTTGCTAGAAAATTTAATGTGTCTAGTTCTACCATAAGTCACGATATAAAAGAAGTAAAAGAATGGCTTGACAGAAAAAACTTAAGCTTAATCAGCAAACAAGGAGTAGGAGTATACATAGAAGGAGATGAAAAGAACATTAGGCATGCGCTGGTTGATTTACTGTATGAAAATTACAATATAGAACAGCTGATTGATTTTATACAAAATGGTAGCCAAGAAAGCATTACAATTCAAAACAGTAAAATGGAAGAGATAAACCATCGTCTTCTAAACATCATAGATTATAAGACAATTCATATGATAGAAAAATCTTTATATAATATAGAATCAACCATGGAATATAAGTTTGATGACAGATTGTATATAGAATTATCAATTCATCTTTCTTTAGCAATAGAACGGCTTAGAAACAATGAAAAAATCAGTTTTGATGGACCTACCTTAGAGAATTTAAAAAAATCCAAAGAGTATCAGGTGGCAAAAGCTATAGCCCAAAACATAGAAAAAGCTATAGATATAAAAATTCCTCAGGAGGAACTTGGGTATATAACTGTTCACCTTCAAGGATTAAAATTTGGAGAAAATGCCTTAGGAATAAGCGAGAAATATTTATATTCCATAACAGAAGAAGTGGTAAATGAGGCTTCGAGAATTTTTAATACAAATTTTGAAAACGATTCTATGCTTAAAAATGATTTAAACATGCATCTTCTATATTCCATAGACAGACTAAAGTCAGGATATAAAATAAGAAATCCCTTAATAAGTGAGATAAAACGCCAGTATGGGGAGATATTTGATAAATGCGATAAAGTTTTGAACTTGCTTAGACAAAAGTTAAATGCGCAAATAAGTGAGGATGAAGTGGGTTATATAAGTATGCATTTTGCAGCAGCTATGGAAAGAATGAAAGAAGAAAGAGAAGCATACAATGTGCTGCTAGTTTGTGCCAGTGGAATAGGAACCTCGAGAATGCTGGCAGCTAGAATGAAAAAAATTAGAGAAATAAATATAGTTGGAGTGTCATCGGTACTTAAAATTGATGAAATAATTCATAAAACTCCTGTGGACTTTATTATATCAACGGTACCTATTAAAAGAAATGACAAAAAGGTAATTATTATAAATCCATTACTAGAGGAAAGTGATATTTCGAAACTGGAAAAAGAACTTAACATAAAAATATCTATGGATAAAGAAGAAAGAGGCATTCCTATAGAAAAAAAATTAGAAAATGCAGAAAAGATAAAAGCTTACAGCTATGAAATAAATGTAATTATAAAAAATACGCTTCTAGCAGAAGTTGAAGCAGGTAGTGCTGGAAAAATAATCGAAGCACTATTAGAGGAACAAGTAAGTAAGCAGATAATATCCTATGTGGCAGCTAAAAATATTGAAGGGATACTTAAAAATAGAGAAGGTATGGGGACAATAATAATTCCAGATAAAAAATTTGTTATATATCACTGCGTAAGCAAGGATATTCAAGAACCTATCATTACTGTTGGAAAATTAAGAAAATCAATAATGATGATAAATTTGATTGGTAAAAATGAGTTAGTATGTACAGCATTCCTTATGGTAGCTCCAGAAAATAATAAGGAAAGCCTGGAGGTTATCGGTGATTTATCCTCATCAATTATTGAACAAGCTGATTTTGTAGGCAGGCTTAGTGAAAGTAAAAGCACCAAACAATGCAGACAGGTAATAGAGAAGACTCTAATAAAAAGTCTTTACTCACAGATAGTAAGAACCTTCAAATAAATTTATAAATGAAACTATTAAAGGAGGTGAAAAATTGGAAAGTAAAAATAATTTATATAATCGCAAGGCTCCATTCTTATTATTTTTTATTCTTCTAAGCGTTCCTTGGGTTATACAAATAAAAGGTCTAATTTTATCAGGTAAATTAAAGTCTGCCGTTGAATTATCAATATTTACAATTGTATTTTTGACAGCTCTGTTCTTTTTGCAAAGATGGTTTAAAAGTATGTTAATTCAATATCAATATAATTTAAACTTGTCGGTAAGAAAAATGAAAAATAAAAAAATGAGGAGGGATTCAAAATGAAAGCAATAATTTTATGCAGCTGGGGAGCAACTTCCAGTTCACTCGCCAAAGCAGTAACAGATGAGGCAAAAAAAAGAAACTTAGATATAGTGGTAGATGCTGGAGGTACCGGGGAATTCAAAAAGAAAGCAGAGAACTATTCAGTAGCTTTATTGGAGCCTCAGGTAAGGCATCTTAAAAAAGAGGTTCAAACTGCAGCAGAGAAGTTTAATATACCCGTAGAAATAGTTGATATGCAGGCCTTTGCGTTAATGAATGGAGGAAAAGTGCTAGATCAGATAATAAAACTAGCAAAAGAAGCTGGCAAACTGTAATTGGGATAGGGGACATAATCCCTTATCTTAAAATAAAATTATATAGGGGGAAAATAATATATGAATGAAAACAAATTTATGAAATGGATGGAAGAAAAGCTTATGCCCATCCTAGGAAAATTGGCACAAAATATTTACCTTCAATCAATACGTGATGCGTTTTGCGTTTTTGCTTTGCCGCTCATAATAAGTGGATCAGTATTTTTAATCGTAGCAAATCCGCCAACATCATTGGGTTGGGGGATAATAAATGCTTGGAGTAATGCGATAACGCCAATTCAGGCAAACATTGAAATAGCCTTCAATCTAAGCTTTGGAATCATGGCAGTGGCAGTGGCATTTGGTACAGCCTACAGCTTAGCCTCAAGGTGGGACATGGATGAATCTCTTTGCGGAATGCTCTCACTAGTATGTTTTTTAATAGCTTGTTTTCCTGCTTCTGATGTGACTAAAGTAAAATTTGGAGATGTTTTAACTTATCTTGGTGGAGAAGGCTTGTTTGTAGCAATAATACTAGGTATTTTAACTACAGTGGTTGTGAGATTCTTTACAAAGAAGGGCTTGATAATAAAAATGCCTGCGGGTGTTCCACCTTATGTAGTAAGAACATTTAGCGCCTTGATACCATTCTTCATAATGATAACTTTCACTTGGGCAGTAGAATGGATTGTTTGGGCTAATTATCATATAACTTTACCTGAGTTGGTTCTAGAAATATTTATGCCTTTAGTTGCTGTTTCTAACAGTTATCCAGCAGCTGTATTAGAAGTAGTTTTGATGATGCTTCTTTGGTCATTAGGAATACATGGAATGAATGTCGTATCTTCGGTTGCATATCCTTTCTGGACAGCGCAATTAGCAGCGAATACTGCAGCACGTAATGCAGGAACTGCAATGCATGGAATTGTTACTGAACCTTTCTTCCATATGTTTACCCATATAGGTGGATCAGGATTAACTTGGCCATTGGTTATAATGTTCTTAATGTCTAGATCTAAGCAGCTTAAGAGTATTGGAAAAATTGAACTCATACCAGCGATATTCAATATAAATGAGCCAATAATGTTTGGCGCTCCATTAGTTTTGAATCCAATAATGTTTATACCATTTATATTGGCTCCAGTAGCAGGTGTAACCATTAATTATATTGCTTTTTACAGCGGCATAGTTCCTAAAATAGTGATGCAGCCACCGTTCACAGTTCCTGTATTCTTTGGAGGAATAATAGCAACTGGAGGATATTGGCAAGGAGCAGCACTACAGCTTGTAAATTTAATAGTAGCAGCAATCATATACTGGCCTTTCTTTAAGATGTTTGAAAACCAGCTGGTAACAAATGAAAAAAATGCAGAACTTGAATTAAATGCCGAAAATGGAGCAACAGTTTAATATTTAGAATATGAATGGAGGTTTAAAGGTGAGCGAAGAAACAAAATTAGATTTAGAGAAAATAATTTTTAATTTAGTACTTCATGGAGGAAACGCAAGAGGAAAAGCCTATGAAGCGTTAGATGCAGCAGAGGAAGGAAAGTTTGAATTAGCAGAAAAATGTCTTGAAGAGGCAGATGAAGAATTTTATGATGGTCATGAATATCAAAACATGCTGATACAAGGTCAAATGGATAAAGAGACTCCTAACTTTTTAGTTATACATGCACAAGACCAGCTTATGACAGCACTCTCAGAAAAGAATCTTATAAAGAGAGAAATAGAATTATATAAAAAAGTATATAAATTAGAAAAAGCCATAGAAGAACTAATAAAAAAATAGAAATATCTTAAAATAAACATTTTTTAAGATATTTCTATAAAGTATATATTCTCAAGCTAATTTTAACTCTAAATATACAGATATACAAGTTCATAATTTAAATGATAAGCAGGTTTAAGATAAGTGTTGCTTTTAAGCACCTAAATATTTATCTGAACCTGCTTTATTTGGTAGGTTATGTTTTAAAATGTTGATATTATCTTTAGTGATTTGAGTAGCTGTTTATGAAAGAATTCATGGCAGATAACTAAAGATTTTATAAAGATATTTTAAGATATAGCCATTTTTATTGACAAAAAATTTTCCTGTGCATATAATGAATATATGAACAAGTATTCATATGAACATGGAGGAAAATAATATGGAGAAGAATAAAGAAGAGATAGAATTTTGTAACTGCAGCATTATTCATGAAGACGTAGTACAGGAAGTTAAGAAAAAATTGCCAGAGGAAGATTTACTCTTCGATTTAGCAGAACTTTTTAAAGTCTTCGGGGATAGCAGCAGAATTAAAATAATATGTACCTTATTTGAAGCAGAGATGTGTGTTTGCGATATATCAGCATTATTGCAGATGTCTCAATCTGCAGTATCGCATCAGCTGAGAGTTCTTAAACAGGCCAAGCTTGTAAAATATAGAAAAGAAGGCAAGGTAGTTTACTATTCTCTTGATGATGAGCATGTAAAAAAAATATTTGATTTAGGACTTACACATTTAAAAGAGAGCTATAATTTAAAATAATGTTTTGATTTTTATCCTATAGGATGTAAGCAATCTAAATCAACTGCCTGAAATATTTAATTTTTATTGTAGGGAGGATTAGAAAATGAGTGCTGTAAAGAATGAATTTATCCTAGAAAATCTTTGCTGTGCAAATTGTGCAGCTAAAATAGAAAGCAGAGTAGGGAAGCTTAGCGGAGTTGAAACTTCCGTAATTGATTTTGTATCCAAAAAACTTTTTGTGGAGGTCAGCGGAGAAAAAGATTTTAAAACTCTGGTTTCTGAAATAGAAGGTATAGTCAGTGTAGTTGAACCTGATGTAAAAGTGAGATATGAAAATAAAAATGTTAAAAAATTTCCGGGAAAAGCTAATGTTAAAGGCTGCAGCTGTGAATATGATGATTCCTCAAAGCAGGAAGAGGAGCATCATCATGGACATTCACATGATTATAGTCACAGCCATGATGAAGGTGAAGAGCTTGAATTTAAGCAGATAATGCAGTTCGCTCTAGGAGTTTTATGCTTTATAGCCGCTCGTTTTATTAAATTGAATTCAATAGAAGAATTTGCTCTCTACTTTGTAAGCTATCTTATGATAGGAGGATCAGTACTTTTTAGAGCTATCAGAAACATCATAAAAGGCGAAATCTTTGATGAAAACTTTCTTATGGCACTAGCTACAGTAGGAGCCTTTGCAGTGGGCGAGTATGCTGAGGGTGTAGCGGTAATGCTGTTTTACCAAGTTGGAGAATTTTTTCAGGACATGGCGGTAGACAAGTCTAGAAAATCTATTCAAGCCATGATGGATATAAGACCTGATTATGCTAATGTAAAGGTCGATGGTGATATTATCAAGGTTTTTCCTGAGAAAGTTAATGTGGGAGATCTAATCTTAGTTAAAGCCGGCGAGAAGGTGCCTTTGGATGGAATTGTTATAGAAGGCTCAGCAGCTATAGACACTAGTGCATTAACCGGTGAGTCTATGCCGAGAGAAGTTGAAAGCGGCCATGAGGTATTATCAGGTTCTGTGAATAAAAATGGAGTGTTAACTTTAAAGGTAACTAAAAGTTACGGAGAATCTACTGTTTCGAAAATATTGGAACTGGTTCAGAATTCCGGAAGCAAGAAAGCACAAACTGAAAAATTTATCACTAAATTTGCTAGATATTACACTCCTGTAGTAGTTATAGCAGCAGCACTTCTAGCCTTTATACCACCAATTTTCGTAGGTAACCTATATGGATGGATAAACAGGGCTTTGGTATTCTTAGTTGTTTCTTGCCCTTGTGCTTTAGTCATATCCATACCCCTTGGCTTCTTTGGAGGAATAGGCGCTGCTTCTAAGCTAGGCATATTGATAAAGGGAGGAAATTATCTTGAAGCCCTAAAAAATGCAGAGATTGTAGTGTTTGATAAGACTGGTACTTTAACCAAAGGGGCTTTTGATGTGAAAGAAATAGTGAGCATGGAAGGCTTTACTCAAGAAGAAGTGCTTGAAGCAGCAGCAAAGGTAGAAAGCTATTCAAATCATCCTATCGCTCTTTCAATTGTAAAAGCTTACGGAAAAGCAATAGATAAGGAAGCCATCGATAAATATCAGGAAATTGCAGGTAAAGGATTATCTGCACAGGTAGAAGGAAAAGAAATACTTGCTGGAAATGTGAAGCTTCTAGAAGCTAAAGGAATAGTAGAAAAACCTATAGAAGCTGAAGGAACTTTGATTCATGTAGCCATAGATAACAAGTATGCAGGTACAGTAATTATAGCAGATACTATTAAAAAAGATTCTCCCAAAGCCATTGGAGAACTTAAGAAAATAGGAATAACAACAACTGTAATGCTTACAGGCGATAACAAGAAAACTGCAGATTCAGTGGCTAAAGAGTTGAAAGTGGATAAGGTATATTCTGAACTGCTTCCTCAGGACAAGGTTCAGAAGTTAGAAGAACTCTATGGAAGCAAAAGCGAAAAAGGAAAGCTTATATTTGTTGGAGATGGAATAAATGATGCACCAGTATTAGCAAGAGCTGATGTGGGAATAGCCATGGGAGGCATAGGATCAGATGCTGCGATTGAAGCCGCCGACGTAGTTATAATGACGGACGAACCTTCAAAGATAGCAGCAGCTGTGAAAATAGCTAGAAGAACCAGCACTATAGTAATGCAAAATATAGTTTTTGCATTAGCAGTTAAGGCAGTAATACTCATAATGGGAGCTTTGGGAATAGCTACCATGTGGGAAGCAGTTTTTGGAGATGTGGGAGTTGCTCTAATAGCGGTATTGAATTCCATGCGAGCTTTATCAACAAAATAAATCTAGGGGACGGTTCACAAAAATTCGCAGTAATAGCTGCAAAAATTTGTGAACCGTCCCCTATTTCAAAAAAAGTTTTTAAAATACTTTTAAAAAGACGTTGAAAAAGTATTGCTATTGTAGTATTATAAATATATAGAAATGAAAATGATTTCAAGGAGGGTTATCATGACTGAATATTTTAAGGGTATAGAAAAAATAAAATTTGAAGGCAAGGATTCTAAAAATCCATTAGCCTATAAGTACTACAATCCAGATGAAATAGTTAATGGAAAACCATTGAAGGATCATTTAAGATTTACAATGTCCTTTTGGCACACTTTAACAGCAGAAGGTTCGGATCCATTTGGTGTAGGAACTTATCAGAAGCCTTGGGATGGAGAAAAAGATCCAGTAAAACTTGCAAAAATCAGAATGGAAGCTGCTTTTGAATTTATGGATAAGACTGGCATAGAATATTTTGCATTCCATGACAGAGATATAGCTCCAGAAGGAAAGGATTTAGAAGAAACTAATGCCATACTTGATGAAATAGTTGATTATTGCAAAGAATTAATGGGCAAGTACAACAAGAAACTTCTATGGGGCACTGCTAATATGTTCGGAAACCCAAGATTTGTACATGGTGCAGCTACAACTTGTAACGCAGATGTTTATGCATATGCAGCAGCTCAGGTTAAAAAGGCTATGGAAGTTACTAAAAAGCTGGGCGGAGAAAACTATGTATTCTGGGGTGGAAGAGAAGGCTATGAAACACTTCTTAACACTGACATGCAATTAGAGCAGGATAACTTAGCAAGATTCTTCCACATGGCTGTAGATTATGCTAAAAAGATAGGCTTTACTGGACAGTTCCTAATAGAGCCAAAACCAAAGGAACCTACAAAGCATCAGTATGATTTTGATGTAGCTACAGTTTTAGCTTTCCTTAGAAAATACGACTTAGATAAATATTTCAAAATCAACATAGAGGCTAACCATGCAACTCTTGCAACCCATACCTTCCAGCATGAAATTGCTGTTGCAAGAACAAATGGTGTACTTGGAAGTCTTGATGTAAACCAGGGAGATCCAAACTTAGGATGGGATACAGATCAGTTCCCAACAAACATATACGATGCAACTCTTGCTATGTATGAAGTTATAAAGAATGGAGGAATTGCACCAGGAGGACTTAATTTCGATGCAAAGGTTAGAAGAGCTTCCTTTGAATATCAGGATTTATTCCTTGCTTATATAGCAGGAATGGATACAATAGCTAAGGGCTATAAGGTAGCTCAGAAGCTTTTAGAGACTGGAGAGCTTGAAGAATTTGTTAAAGGAAGATATGTTAGCTTCAGCGAAGGAATAGGTAAGGACATAGTTGATGGTAAAGTAGACTTTGAAGCCTTAGAAAAATATGCTTTAGCTCATAGCCATATAACAAATAAGTCAGGAAGACAAGAAATGCTTGAGGCTATAGTAAACCAGTATATATATGGTGATAAATAATAGTATAACGGTTTAAAAACCAAGCTTTATGCAGGAAAAAATCAATAATAAAAACTTGCATAAAAAATATTTATGAATTAAAATTTTGGTACTGGAAATCCCATAAAGGTATTTACAGAGCTTGCATGGAGATTATGTCTTCATGCAGCTTTTATATGAAGTGGTGAAATTATGTTAGCAATAGATCAGACAAATATAAAAATAAATAATCGCAAGAGAATAATAAAACTTCTTTTAGCAGAAAGAGAATTAACTAAACTAGATATAGCAAGAAAGCTCAATATCAGCGTGCCTACCGTGACTACAATAGTTGGAGAATTGATAGAGGAAGGAATTGTTGAGGAAGCTGGGGTGGCAGGATCTACAGGCGGAAGAAAACCAGTGATAATAAGATTTCTGCCAGATTCCAGATTCAGCATAGGACTATCTCTTCAAAAGGATTTTGTAAGAGCAATTTTAACTAATTTAGACAGTAATATAATAGACGATATATCAGAAGAATTAGAATCCCTTGAGGGTGAGGCTGTAATAAGCTGCATGGAAAAGCTTGTTCAGCAATTGATGAGCAGTAATGGTGTGACCTCAAATATATTGATGGGTATAGGAATATCTCTTCCAGGTATAGTAGATCGAAATAAGCTTAGACTTCAAGTGGCTACTAATTTCAATCTTAAGGACGTATTTTTTCAGGAGCTGAAGGAAAAGATAAATGTGCCAGTATATCTTGAAAATGAAGCCAATGCTGGAGCTCTAGCAGAATGGAATCTTGGCACCGCTAAAGAAAAAGAAAGTGTGATTTATATATCCATCACAGAAGGTGTTGGAGGCGGCATGATAATAGATCAGAAGATGTTTAAGGGCTCCAGCATGAGGGCTGGTGAAATTGGACATATGAGCATAAATAAAGATGGAAGATTATGCAGCTGCGGCAAAAGAGGCTGTTTTGAAACTTATGCTTCAAATAGAGCTTTGCTAAAGGATTATAACAATGCTGCCGGTTTGAAGCTCCATAGCATCTCTGAGTTTGTAGAAAAATTTAGATCTGGAGAAGCGACGGCCGAAAAAGTTCTTGATAATTATATTTCTGATTTATCCGACGGAATTGAAAATTTAATATTTATATTCAATCCTCACTACGTAGTAATTGGAGGAGAAATAAGTCTATATAAAGATGTATTTTTTGATAGGCTTAAAAATAAAATATTTGAGAACAACAGACTTTACTCAAGGGAGGATATAAATATATTATTTTCTCTTTTAGGCAAGGATGCTGACATAATGGGAGCTTCTCTAATACCCATTATGGAGGGTTTTGAATTTTATACAATATAATATAAAAAAATAAATTTAAAATAAAATGGAGGGACGTATATGAAATTATTTATAGATACAGCTAATGTAGAGGAAATAAAGGCTGCTAATGATATGGGAGTAATCTGCGGGGTGACTACAAATCCATCTTTAATAGCTAAAGAAGGAAGAGATTTCATACAAACTATTAAAGAGATAGCTTCAATAGTAGATGGACCTATCAGCGGTGAAGTTATAAGTGAAGATGCTGAGGGTATGATCAAAGAAGGAAGAGAAATTGCAGCAATTCACAAAAACATGGTAGTAAAGATACCAATGACAATAGAAGGATTAAAAGCTGTTAAGGTTTTAGCTAAAGAAGGAATAAAAACAAATGTAACTTTAATCTTCTCAGCAAATCAGGCATTGCTGGCTGCTAGAGCAGGTGCTACTTATGTGAGCCCATTCCTAGGAAGACTTGATGATATATCTTTCAACGGTATTGAACTTATAGAAACTATAGCAGATATATTTGCAATTCATGATATAAATACAGAAATAATAGCAGCAAGCATAAGACATCCTGTTCATATAATAGATGCTGCAAGAGCTGGAGCTCATATAGCTACAGTACCATATAAAGTTATACTTCAGATGGTTAAGCATCCCTTGACAGATGCAGGAATAGAGAAGTTTAAGAAAGATTGGAACGAGGCCTTTAATAAATAGTGGATGGTGAAAGTTATGAATTTTGTAGGAATTGATTTAGGAACTTCCTCAGTAAAGTTAGTTATTATGAATGATGAAGGTAAGGTAGTAGAAGCTTTGTCAAAGGACTATGATGTAAGCTATCCTAAGCCTGGCTTTGCAGAACAGAACCCAGAAGATTGGTGGGAAGCAGTTAGAGACGGACTTAAAGAATTATTGGCAAAATCTAAATTAAGCAGCGAAGCTGTAAAGGGAATAGGCTTTAGCGGGCAAATGCATGGTTTAGTTATGCTTGATGAGCATTATTCCGTGCTTCGTCCAGCCATTCTTTGGTGTGATCAAAGAACAGAAGAAGAATGTGTGTATTTAAATGAAGTTATAGGACAAGATAAATTATCAAAGTATACAGGAAATAAAGCATTGACAGGCTTCACAGCACCAAAAATATTATGGGTTAAAAAGCATGAGCCTGAAATATTTGCAAAAGCTAAGTATATAATGCTTCCAAAGGATTACATCAGATTGAAGCTTACTGGAGAATTTGCCACAGATGTTTCAGATGCATCAGGAATGCTGCTTTTAGACGTGGAAGGAAGAAAGTGGTCTAAGGAGATGCTTGAGATAACAGGAATAACTGAAGCAATGCTTCCAAGAGTAGTAGAATCCTGGGAGCCAACTGGAACTCTTACAGAAGAAGTGGCTGAATATACAGGACTTGCTACAGCTACTATTGTTGTAGGTGGAGCAGGAGACCAGGCAGCTGGAGCAGTTGGAACTGGTACAGTATCAGAGGGAATATTATCAGCGGCTCTTGGAACCTCTGGAGTAATATTTGCAAGCTCTGAAAAATATGAAGTAGATGATGACAACAGACTTCACTCCTTCTGCCATGCTAATGGAAAATACCATCAGATGGGAGTTATGCTTTCTGCGGCTTCTTGCCTTAAATGGTGGGTAGAGCAGATAAATAAAGGCTTATGCGGGGAAGATTCGGCTAAAACTTTTGATTTCCTTCTTGAAGAAGCAGCTAAAAGCAAGGTTGGAGCTAATGGAGTGGTTTATCTTCCATATCTTATGGGAGAGAGGACACCTCATTCAGATCCTCACGCAAAAGGAACCTTCGTAGGCATGACCATGACCACTGAAAGAGGAGACATGACCAGAGCAATTCTTGAAGGTGTATGTTTTGGACTTAGAGATTCTTTAGAAATATTAAGGTCTCTCAAGGTTCCAATAGAAGAAGTGAGAGTAAGCGGCGGCGGCTCCAAGAGCGTTTTGTGGAGACAGATACTTGCAGATGTTTTAAATACTAAGGTAGCTCTCATAAATTCAAAAGAAGGACCAGCCTACGGTGCTGCTATCCTTGCAGCTGTTGGCTGTGGATTATTCAAAACCGTAGATGAAGCCTGTGAAAAGCTAATAAAGGTTACAAATGAAGTATCTCCAATACCTGAAAATGTAGAAAAATACAATAAGGTATATGAAGTTTTCACAAAGCTTTATCCGAGCTTAAAGGATTCCTTCAAGTTGTTAAGTTTCTAAAAAGTAGGAAAAAGTAGGGGACGGTTCACAAGCTTTTGCACCTGAAGTTAAATTTTTAGGGGACGGTTCACAAGAAAATTGGCGCCTTCAATGCTAATTTTTGTGAACCGTCCCCTTATAATTGCAATGTTTATCGTTTAAAATTGCAAAATAAATACTTTTTGCTTAGATTTTATGCTAAATTCATGGTTTTTTTATATTTAATCGCAAATTGTTGTGTAGAAATATTCATAAATGGTAGAATAATATTGATAAGTATAGTAATTTAAAATTAGTTTTATATATAGGACTTCAAAGTAAGCTGTACATTTATTCACGTGGTGAAATATTTTTGAATATAATATTTTGCAATATATAAATGAAAATAAACTATAGAAATCCTATAATAAGCGAGGAGGATAAAAGAATCATGAAACCTGTTAAAAATAAAGTTGTAGTCATTGGAGCCGGCATGGTTGGAAGCTCGGTTTTAAATGCATTGTTGTCATTATCGCTTATATCTGAAATTGTAATTGTAGATATGAATAAGGATAAGGCTAAAGGAGAGGCATTAGATGCAAGCCATACCACCTCCTTTGCATATAGCCCTAATGTTTCTATCAGAGTAGGAGACTATGAAGACTGCAAGGATGCACAAGTAATAGTAATGACTGCTGGACCAAGTATTAAGCCAGGAGAAAAGCTTGATAGATTGATATTGGCAGATAGAAATGTAAAAGTAATGTCCAGTGTGATGGAAAGCATATGTAAATACACCAAGGATGCAGTTATAATAACTGTAAGCAATCCGGTGGATATACTAACATATTTAGCTCAAAATCATTTTGGATACGACGAAAAGAAGATAATCGGAACAGGAACATCCTTAGATACAGCAAGATTCAGAAGAATAATAGCTGAAAAGTATTCAGTGGATGCTAAAAACGTACATGGATATATAATGGGAGAGCACGGAAGCAGCGCTTTTGCCACTTGGAGCACTGTAAATATTGCAGGAGTTCCTTTTGATAAGCTATCAGAGGTTTATGGAAAAGACGTAGCATTAAATAAAGAAGAAATATTAAATGAAGTAAGAGAAGTAGGGCTTGATATCGTTCAATATAAGGGATATACAAGTTCAGGAATTGCTATGACCGTAAATAGACTGGTGAAGGCTGTACTGCTAAATGAACAGAGTATACTTCCAGTGTCAACTACATTAAGAGGAGAATACGGCATTAAAAATGTGGCTTTAAGCATTCCTTGCATATTATCCAGTGAAGGAATAGATAGAAAAGTAGAAGTTCCTCTTGCCAGCGAAGAAATAGCACTTTTGAAAAAGAGCGCAGAAAACATGTCCGAAGTTTTAAAAAGCTTAAATATATAGTTTAAAAGGTCTGCATACAAAATTTATGGTATGTGGGCCTTTTTTCATTTAAAATAAGACTTATTACATTATGATATGTAAATTTTTATAAATATAATTTAAAACGATTTCATAAAATTATAAAAATATTAAATAAAAAAGTATTATAAAGATAGATTTATTAATGTGAAAAATGATAAAATATAGTTATATTAATGTTAAAAAATAATTTATTTTTTAACTTAAGGCTCTATTTTAAACCAGTGTTGATTTTTACACTGCTTTAATACTACATTTAGATGAATTTAAAAATAAAGAACGAGAAGGTGTGTTAATAATATATTGGTAAAATAACAATCCATATGCGTTCTTGTATTATGGGGAGGATTATAAATGAAGATTCCTATTATTAAATGTCATGGTACGGGCAATGATTTTATACTTATTGACGAGATATCACATGTTTTTAATTTTAATGAAGAGCAAAGAAGAAATTTGGCTATAACTTTATGTGACAGGAAAAAATCCATTGGGGCTGATGGAATACTTTTTGTGCAGAAAAGCAGTAGCTGCCATGGAAAGATGAGAATTTTTAATGCAGATGGTACTGAGCCAGAAATGTGTGGGAATGGCTTGAGATGCGTAGGAAGATATGTATTGGAAGCCTTTAATATGAACGAGGTAACTATTGAAACTATGAAAGCTCAATACTTAGTTAAGAAGATGGATGATTTATATGAAGGAGTAAAGACTGTTAAGATAACAATTGATTCCATTACCTTCAATGCAGCTGATCTTCCACTTGAGAATAGTAAGAGCACAGTATTTTTTGAAAATATAAAGGAATTATCAGAAAACCTCACTTTTTCTGCGGTAAGCGTTACAAATCCTCATTTAGTTTCAATAATGGATGAAATATGCGAAGAGGAGCTTGTGAAGGTGGGCAAGACAGCTAACAGCGGCATAAATATATTGCCTAAAGGAGTTAATGTTAACTTTGTAAAAGTTATATCTCCTAATAATATATATGTAAAAACTTACGAAAGAGGCGTTGGACTTACAAAGGCTTGCGGAACAGGAATGACAGCATCTGTAGTAGTATGTACTATAGCAGGTAAGTGTCCATTAGGAGAAGAGATAAATGTGTTCAATGATGGCGGAATGATAAAATGCATAGTCAATAAAATAGGAGATAAATATTCTGTAGAATTTATAGGTAATGCCACTTATGTATTCAGAGGAACCTTGGACTCAAATAAGCTTCCTTATGCTAATGAACTTGAATCAAGAGAAGAGATCCTAAAAAGATTTGACTATAAAGCTTATGATTATGAAACTATTCAATATGAAAAAATGTACCAGCATACAAGGGATATATTAAAAAAATCAGCTTCAGCGTAAAGCTGATTTTTTTATGGGGACGGTTCACAATTATTTAGCAGCTTTCGTAGCTTGCAACTTAAAGTTTGCAACTTAAATTGGGCAAGTATAAATCGCAAATTTTTGTGAACCGTCCCTTTAAATTATTTTAAATAATCTCTAATATTATCAAATACTATGTCAGCTCTTCTCAATATAGCTTCTTCAGCAGCAAAAGCTATGTGAGGAGTAAAAACTGCATTTGGAGCCTTAAGCAGAGGATAGTCTTCAGGTATAGGAGGTTCCATGTCAAAAACATCTACACCTGCACCAGCTATCTTTCCTTCTGAAAGAGCTTTTGCTAAAGCTTCATTGTCTACAACTCCGCCTCTAGCAGTATTTATAAGTACAGCAGAAGGCTTCATTTTAGCGATGTTTTTTCCGTTAATAAGCTGCTTGGTTTCAGCAGTGAAAGGTACATGAAGACTTACAATATCACTATTTTCCAATAATTCATTGAGCTCCACATATTTTATACCTTTATTTATTACTTCAGACTTTTTAGTCTTGCTGTAAGCAATTATATTCATTCCGAAAGCAGAAGCTATTTCCGCAGTTTTAATACCTATAGCACCAGTTCCCACAATGCCGAGAGTTTTTCCAAAAAGCTCTCTTTGAGAATAGCCAGCCTTTGTACCGCCTTCTCTTGTAAGCTTATCGAGAGGTACAATATTTCTCATTACATCTATCATAAGTCCAATAGCAACTTCTGCTACAGAGTTTGTGCTGTATCCAGCAGCATTCTTTATAATTATGTTCTTTTCTTTACAAACTTCTAAATCTATATGATCTATACCAGTAAAGGCTACGGAAATAAACTTCAAATTTTCAGCAGCTCTTATAACCTCGCCTTTAAGAGGCATGTTTGCAATTATTAAGACATCCGCATCTTTAACTCTGGATTTAAGAACATCTACATCGTCATTTCTTTCAAAATAGGGAATAAATTTATGACCTTTTTCTGTCAAAAAAGCAGTAAGATGATCTAGAACTTTACCTGCAACTCCAATAGGTTCAAGCATAACTATATTCATTAAATCTACACTTCCTTCTTCAAGTACTAACAATAATATTATAGCTTTTTATGTATGTTTTAAACAAGTACCTCCACCAATTAATATGTAAGAAAAAGAAGATAACATGTATTTTTAGGGACTTTTTTTCGAATAAAAACTATAATTATTAAAGAACTAACTATAATTTATTACATTGTGTACAAAAAAACTCCATGATATACTATCATGGACACGCGTTAAATGCATAAATTTATAATTAAATTAAGAAAAATAGTATTATATGAAGCTTTAATAACAGTACGGGCTTTTATAGAATAAGCGAGGAGGCGCTAATATGGAATTTAAATTTCCGAAAGATTTTGTTTGGGGAACAGCTACGGCATCCTATCAAATAGAAGGAGCAGTTAAAGAAGATGGCAGAGGAGAATCCATTTGGGACAGATTTTCGCATATACCGGGGAATGTATTAAATGGAGATACAGGAGATATAGCCTGTGATCATTACCACAGATTTGAAGAAGATATAGATTTAATGAAGAGCTTAGGAATGAAATCTTACAGATTTTCAATAGCATGGCCAAGAATATTCCCTAATGGCTTTGGCAAACCGAATCCTAAAGGAATAGCATTCTATAAAAAAATAGTAGCTTTACTTATAGAAAGAGGTATAAAACCAGCTATAACATTATATCACTGGGATTTGCCTCAAAAGCTTCAGGACATAGGAGGGTGGACTAATCCTCAGGTTGGAGATTATTTTGTAGAATATTGTAAATATATATTTACTGAACTGGGGGATAAGGTATCAACTTGGATAACTATGAATGAACCTTGGGTATTCACTATATTAAGCTATGAAAGAGGAGAGCATGCTCCTGGCTATAAAGACACAAAAGCAGCACTTACCGCAGCACATAATGCTTTAGTAGCTCATGGAAAGGTAGTTAAAGCCTTCAGAGAAATGAGCTGCCGGGGAGAAATCGGGATAGTTTTAAATATGGGATACAAATATCCTTACAATGCTAGTGAGGAAGCTTTAAAAGCAGCCGAGACTGCTCACGAGTTAGAAAACAGCTGGTTCTCAGAGCCAATATTTAAGGGAGAATATCCAAAAGCTCCTATGGCAAAATATAAAGAGCTAGATTTATTTCCAGACATAGATGTTGAAGAACTTAAAATCGCCAGTGAGCCAATAGATTTTTTGGGAATAAATTATTATTCATCAGCGTATATTGCAAAAAATAATGAAGATCCATATGGAATATGCTATAAGGATGGGGTGCAGCCAAAAACTGAGATGGGGTGGATGATAATACCGGAAGGACTTACAGATCTTTTGGTGAAATTAAGCAATGATTATAACCATGTAAAAATATATATCACAGAAAACGGAGCTGCCTTCAATGACATTGTAAGCTTGGACGGAACAGTAAAAGATACGAATAGAATAGATTATCTTCAAAGACATTTTATGGCTATGCATGAAGCTATAAATAAGGGAGTGAATTTAGCAGGCTATTATTTATGGTCCTTCATGGACAACTTTGAATGGGCCTTTGGCTATGAAAAGAGATTTGGAATAGTGCATGTGGATTACGCTACCCAGAAAAGAACTCCTAAAGACAGCGCAAAATGGTACAGTGAAGTTATAAGAAACAATGGATTTTAAAAGGAAGAATTCTAAAAAGGCTTAGAACTCTATTTATAAATAGAGTCCAATAATTAAAAAAACTGCTGCCCAACCAACTAATTAGTTAGCTGTGCAGCAGGTTTCATTTTTTGCTATGCCATCGTGAGCTTCATCTAATTTCATGAAAACCATTGGTATCACTACAACTAGATAACTAGATATATAGCAATATAGTTTCTATTTATATAGGGGATACCAGCATCAATTATTAGCGTAATGGAGTAAATGTACTGCAATCTGTTTCGTGAGGAGTATGAGCATCTCTTGGTGCTATCTCTATTCCAGAAGCACTGCAATGGTTATTTCCGTTGTGATAATAACAGCTGCTAACTACACATTTAACTCCCTGTAAAGGTGAATCTTTCTTTTCAACTTTTCCTTGCATTATAAATTCCTCCTTAAATTAACAATATTGTTTTTATTATGGTCATGGCATTATTAAGCAGCCTGACACAAAATAAATTAAGAATAGATTTGGAATTTTAAGCTTTTCCATCACATAAAATTAATAGTAATCTGCTGCACAGTATATAATTTTAGGGGAAAATAACATAAAATATTGGATGTAAAAGTTTTGAAATTCCTGTTCAATAAATTACTTTCAGAAAATAAGTTTTCTTAAGCAATTCCCTAATAGTTTAACCTATAAAAAATTAAAATATTCAAAGCATAAATTATTCTTCTTTGAAGTAATTTACATATATATGGTATAATTAAACTAAGATTTATTATTTTATCGTTGCTAGTGTTTAAGGCTTACAACTATAGGCATAATTAAGAATAGGCTATTCATATAGAATTAGTTTTTTTATGATTATGTATTATCAGCAGGCAAAAGAATTTTGTAATGGAATCATAAAACATAGAAGGTGTAAAGTGAGAGGTGTAAAATGAGTAAGGCAAAAGAGTTTTATGTAGAGGAAAAAAATAAAAATGAGGAATTATCAAAAAAAATTCAAAAAGAAATATCTTCCATAGGTTATTTAAGGCTGCTGGATTTTGTTGTTGGGTTATTAGTGTCCATTTACATATATTATATTAATATGAAGGTTTTAAGCATGGGAATAACTGTAATTTGGATAGGTGCCTTTGTGTATCTTGTTAAAGCTCATCAAAAGGCAATAGATAAGAAGAGGAGAATAGACACTGTAATTGAAATAAATAATAAAGGTATAGCAAGGCTAGAAGGAAAGTGGAAGGAATTTCAGGATGATGGAAAAGAATTTTCTGATGCTGAGCATCCATTTTGTGACGATCTGGATTTGTTTGGAAAATCATCCTTGTTTCAATGGATAAATTCCTGTGCTACATATATGGGAAGATTAAGCTTTGTACAGTATTTAAAGAAGCCTGTTAATGACATAAATTTAATAAAAAACAGACAGCAGGCAGTGAAAGAGCTTGCTGCTAATGTTAGATGGAGACAAAAAATTAATGCCGAAGCCTTGATGATTTCTGATAAATCCAAGGATCCTACAGAGCTTATAAAATGGGCAGAAAATCAAGAAAAAATTTCTGAGGGCATTCTTACCAAGCTAATAGTTGTGATATGCCCATTGATTACT
The DNA here is from genome assembly GCF_032335695.1 of Clostridium sp. 19966. Lineage (NCBI taxonomy): Bacteria > Bacillati > Bacillota > Clostridia > Eubacteriales > Clostridiaceae > Clostridium > Clostridium sp. 19966. The sequence goes on along the minus strand of NZ_JACTOJ010000004.1, from coordinate 203,087 downwards.
ATAGCCGCTTCATTTTTGCTGGCTTTTAACAGTAAATTTTCTTATAAGTATTTCTTAGTAATAATACTTTTGGATGCCATAATATTGAAGATTGATTCAAAGAATAGAAACGCAATTTTGGATACAGTAATGCAGTACAAAAAGGATCTTAAACTATATTTCAACATGATAAAATACGTTGAAGATGAAGAGTTTAAGAATGATTATTTGGGTAAGCTTAAAAAAGGAATATACATAAATGATGTTAAGGCTTCAAAAATTATAGGAGAGCTTAGCGGTATAGTTGACTATGTATCCGACAGATACAATATGGGTTATATTATTATAAATATAATTTTTATGTGGGATTATAGAGTTATTTCCATGCTTGAAAACTGGAAGGCAAATTACGGAAAAGAATTAGCCAGATGGTTCGATATAATAGGAGAATTTGAAGCTATAAGCAGCTTGTCCAATATTGCCTTTGAAAATGAAGATTGGTGTTTCCCAGAAGTCAAGGATAAAGGCGCCATATTTAAAGCAGCTAACTTAGGTCATCCTCTGCTTGGAGATAAGAGGGTGCGCAATAACTTTGACATGGAGAGCGAAGGCAGTGTAGTGCTTATAACTGGATCTAATATGTCAGGAAAGACTACCTTTTTAAGAACCATAGGAATAAATTTAGTTTTGAGCTATACTGGAGCTCCTGCATGTGCAGAAAATATGTCCACAATATTCATGGATTTATATACCTGCATGAGAATAAGTGACAATTTAGAGAAGAGCATATCCTCCTTTTATGCTGAAATACTCAGAATAAAGGACATAGTCAGCGCGGCTAAAAAGGAAAACGGAAACACCATATTCTTTTTACTGGACGAAATTTTTAAAGGTACTAATTCCATAGACAGACATCAGGGAGCCACAGTGCTTATAAAGCAATTAAGCGGCTTAAAGGCTAATGGGCTTGTATCCACTCATGATTTAGAATTGGCAGACTTAGAAAATACTATGGGCAAGCTCAAAAATTATCATTTCCAGGAGTATTACGATAAAGATGAATTAAAATTTGACTACAAGCTAAGAAAAGGTGTTTCCACCACAAGAAATGCAATGCATATAATAAAGCTGGCAGGAATAGAGATATAAAACATAGCTTTGTCCATAGAAGGAAGTTTTAAATAAGTGTAAAAATCAAGACTTATTTAAAATAGGACCAATAAAATTTATAAAGCGAAGATAATACATTGTTTTATTTACTTAAAAACTTTAATATATAATTCTGTGATTTATTGTGCGTGGATTCTTACTAGGATATTTATTTATATTTAGATAAAAAGCTTGATGATTTTACTGAACCTGAATGTGTTGATTAAGTTTTTAAGTAAGAATATGTTACGAAATGCTCATGATTTAAAGTCATGAGCATTATTTTGCGATTAAATTATGTTATTTTTTCATAGTTCCAAGTATTTAAAATGATGATAGTATATTTAACTAATGAGGGGGCGATGCACATGCGAAGACTTTTGAATGCATACAGGGGATTACCTAAAGGAATGTATGTAATATTTTTTGCTCAGATAATCAATAGATTCGGTGACTTTGTAAGACCGTTTCTTACACTTTATCTCACTGAAAAGGTTGGAATGTCCACTGCAGTAACAGGAATGCTTGTTACCATTTCTTCTCTCATAGGCATTCCTTCTTCACTCATAGGCGGAAAGATTGCTGATAAATTTGGAAGAAAGAAAGCTTATATGTACTCTCAGTTTATTTCAGCTGCAGCTTTGATTCCTTGCGCTCTTACAAAGAATGCTTCCTTGACTGTAACTTGTCTTATAATCAGTACCTTCTTCAATGGATTTATAAGACCTGCTTTTAATTCAATAATGACGGATATGCTTTCCCCAGAGCAAAGACAGGTGGGCTTTTCTCTTCAATATTTGGGTATAAATGTGGGAGTATCAGTAGGTCCTATAGTTGCAGGCTTCCTATTTAATAATTTTCTGCCACTTCTATTTTTAGGGGATGCATTTACATCCTTTGTAGCATTATTTTTGATATGGAAAAATATTGAGGAAACCCATCCTAAATATAAAACTGGAGAAAAAACAAATAAGGTTCATGAAAAATACGCAGCAGAGAAGGCCGAGGGAGGTAATATATTCACTGTTCTCTATAAAAGGCCTCACATATGCTTCTTTATTTTAATATCCTCAGTATACAGCTTTGCGTATGCTCAGGCCGGATTTGCATTACCAATGACCTTGCGAAGCATTTATGGCAGTCAGGGTGCTCACCTTTTTGGATATCTTATGAGCATAAATGCAGTAACCGTGTTGGCGTTAACAGTATTTTTGACAGTGCTCACAAGAAAAAATCATCCGCTTACTAATACAGCTCTTTCTGGTGTAATGTATGCCCTAGGCTTCGGGATGCTTGCTTATATAAATCATTTTACTCTATTTATAATATCCACAATAATTTGGACCTCAGGGGAAATACTTGGAAGCATAAGCTCAGGAGTTTATGTGGCTAATAATAGTCCAAGCAATTACAGAGCTAGACTAAGTGCGGTTTCCTCCATAGGCGGTGCTATAGGTTCCGCATTGAGTGCATCTATATCAGGTGCCTATATGCAGGCTCACGGGAGCAATTCTATCTGGAAACTAACTTTCTTGGTAACCCTAATAGCAGCCATGCTAATGTTTGTGTTAAAAATCTTCTCTAAAAGAATGGATAAGAAGCTTAGAAACCAGGAGTCGGCAATATAGGGGACGGTTCACAAACATTTATGAGTTAGGAATATTTTGCTAAGGCATTGAGAAAAAAGTATGGGGGACGGTTCACAAATTTTTGCAAATTAAAAGTTATAGCCAAGTTATGATGAAAATAATAATAGCTGCGAGAAAAACAAGCAAAACAATGATTAAGATTTATTTATAGAAACTATTGACAGGATAGTGGACTAACCATTATACTGGAAATAGTTGATTTTATGAAAGATTGGAGGCGTTAATAAATGTTAAGAGCAGGAAAAAATTCAAATTTATCTTACAATATTGATATTGTTAACGTCCTTGGAATAGAGCTATAGTACATAAATTTAAATTGTAATATTGTTCCACAGGTACGTAAGCCTGTGGTTTTTTATATTAAAGATGAGAAGCCATGCGCGTTTTGTGTATGGCTTTTATTTACGTAAAGATTTAGGAGGACATATGAAGAATTTTACAAGAGCATTTAAAAGCATGTTCAACCCCTTCAGAGGGTTGTCCAAGGAAATATGGGTAATATTTTTGGCAAGAGTTATTAATGCCATGGGATCATTTATATTTCCATTACTTACACTCATACTTACAACTAAGTTAAATGTGAATGAGTCAACAGCAGGATATATCATGTCCATATCAGGAATTGTATATATGGGAGGAGGAATCATAGGCGGAAAATTAGCAGATACCTTTGGAAGAAAAAAGATACTTATAACGCTTAATATGCTTGGAGCTGTATGCTATTTTATAGCTGCTCTTATGCCTGTTTCACCTTCAATGATACCTATGATGGTAATAGCAGGATTTTTTATAGTAATGTCTGGACCAGTAAGCGGGGCTTTAGTGGCTGATTTAACTACTCCACAAAATAGGTCGGGCGCATATTCTCTGTTTTATATGGGAATGAATCTTGGCTTTGCAATATCTCCAGTGGTAGGTGGATATCTTCTTCAAAAGCATTTAAATTTATTGTTCTTCTTAGATGGTTTTACTTCAGTAATAGCCATGCTTTTATTCGTATTTTTTATACCAGAAACAATAGGCATGGTGAAAAATACGAAAAAGATGGACAACAAATTGGAATCTGCAGTGGAAGGGTCGGTATTTAAAGTATTATTAGAAAGGCCGATACTCATATTTTTCGCTCTGGTTATGTTTGGCTATAATTTTGTGTACTCTCAATGGAGCTATTTATATCCGATGAATATTTCAAAGATATTTTCAAACGGGTCAGCAGTGTACGGAAAAATGGTAAGCTTCAATGCCATATTAGTAATAACTATGACACCACTTATAACTAAGCTTCTTCATTCTCAAAAAATAATAAGAAAAATATTCTATGGTGGAGTATTTTACGTGATAGGTTTTGGACTTCCTGGCTATGCAAACAGCATCACAGCGTTCTACATATCATGCTTTACAATAACTATGGGAGAAATAATAGTAACTACCAGTGCATCACCATTTATTGCAAATCACACTCCATCTTCCCACAGAGGAAGGATAAACTCAATACTGCCAGTAATCACTGACATGGGAAATACGCTTGGACCAGGAATTATGGGGTTAGTGTTAGGCCTCGTGAACATTCAAGGCGCATGGAGAGTGGTAGGAACAGTTATGATTATATTTGCAGTTTTAACCGTAATGCTGGAAAGATATGATGATAGGACTAAATGCAAAAGCGAATAGAATAAAATGAAAAACGATGGAATAAACTTAAATAGGATTCCATCGCTTTTTATTTTGGGTACTATTTTAATAAATTTTATTTATACAAAATCCATTTTTACATAATTCATTAATTATATTATTTACATGTTCATGGCCATTTGTTTCTACAGTTACTTCAAGCTGTACCTGCATAAAACTATTTATAGTTTTATATTTGTTATGATCTAATTGGATTATGTTAGCTCCGGTCTTTGCTAATATATCGCATACTCTCATAAGCTGACCAGGACGATCGGTTAACTCCATAGTAAAACAGAAAATTCTGCCTCTGGAAACCAAGCCTTTATTAATTAAAGAAGATATAGTAAGAACGTCTATATTGCCACCGCTTACAACGCAGGCAACTTTTTTTCCTGTTACATTAAGCTTTTTTATGCCTGCCAATGGTAAAACACCAGCATTTTCAGCAATTAATTTATGTTTTTCTAGAAGTACTAGAAAAGCTTCCATTATTTCGAAGTCAGACACAGTTATTATATCATCCACATATTTTTGAGCTACTTCGAAGGTTATATTTCCTGGTTGTGCAACTGCTGCACCATCAGCTATAGTTTTTACAGCTCCCAAGTTCACTATTTTATTTTCTACTAATGAACTTTTCATGCAGCTGGCACCTTCAGGTTCTACACCTATTACTTTTATATTAGGATTAACAGATTTTGCAGCTACAGCTAATCCACTAATTAATCCGCCGCCGCCAACAGCAGCTAAAATATAATCTACGTCTTTAAGCTCTTCAATTATTTCCAAGGCAATAGTACCTTGTCCTAAAATTACATCTACATCATCAAAAGGGTGTATAAAGGTGTAGCCTTTTTCTTTTTCTAGTTCTTTTGCATGGCTATAGGCTTCGTCATAAACATTGCCATGTAATACAACTTCAGCACCATATTTTCTTGTGGCGTCAACTTTTATAAGAGGTGTAGTTTTAGGCATGACGATAGTAGCTTGTACACCAAGTTTTTCAGCTGCGAAAGCAACACCTTGAGCATGGTTGCCTGCAGATGAAGCTATAAGTCCATGGCTCTTTTCTTCAGCACTTAATTTAGAAATTTTATTGTAGGCACCTCTTATTTTAAAAGATCCAGTATTTTGCAGATTTTCAGGCTTTATATAGATTTCATTGCCAGACTCACTGCTAAAGGTGTTGCTATATATTAATGAAGTCTTTTTTAATACTCCGTTAAGCCTTTCAGCAGCTTTTTTGAATTCATCTAGTTTAAGGCTTTCTGTATAGTTTGAGTTTGATTGCATTTAATGTCCTCCTACTTATTATTGAGTTATTTATATAATCTTTATGTTTATACTTAATTTGTTTTGATATAAAAATTTTCTAATAAAAATATAGTATAAAAAATTTAAGTGATATATAATTTAAATTCTGAAATAAATCACAAATACAATTTTAACTCAGTTTTAGTAAATTGCAAGAAAAGAATGCATACATAAATAATTAGTAATAAATAATATGTAATTAATTTATTAAATTTTCTCTTAATGAAGCAGCGTAACTTGTATTATAATTATTTAGATTTTATGTTATAATTTTATAGTATTATTGAGTATTAAAGAATGCATCATGTAGTTTAATGTTAAAAAGATTTATGAACTTCGAAAGGATAAGATATATGATAAAAAAGTTAGTTTCAATAGTAGTTCCCATGTACTACGAGGAACTTGTAGTAGAAGAATGTTATAAACGATTAAAAAAGGTAATGACTGACAATGACATTAATTATGAATTTGTTTTTGTTAATGATGGAAGCACTGATAAAACACTTCCATTGCTAGAAAATATAGCAGCACAAGATGAAAATGTTAGAGTTATAAGCTTCTCGAGAAACTTTGGACATCAAATTGCTGTAACCGCAGGTATAAATAAAGCTAAAGGTGATGCAGTGGTTGTAATTGATGCAGATTTACAGGATCCACCAGAAGTTATACCTAAAATGATAGAGCTTTGGAAGCAAGGATATGATGTGGTTTATGCTAAGAGAAAAAAGCGAAAAGGTGAATCGTTTTTCAAATTAGTTACAGCGAAATGTTTTTATAGATTTTTACATAACATGTCCGATATTGATATTCCATTAGACACTGGTGATTTTAGGCTTATGGATCGTAAGGTGGTTAATGTATTTAATTCAATGAAGGAAAACAACAGATTTGTTAGAGGAATGGTCAGTTGGGCTGGATTTAAACAAATTCCAATAGAATATGAGAGAGATGAGAGATTCGCAGGGGAAACTAAATATCCATTGAAAAAAATGTTGAAATTTGCATCTGATGGAATTGTATCATTTTCAGCCAAGCCTTTAAAATTAGTTGGGTCCATTGGCTTAATATGTGTAGTATTATCATTCTTGATATTTTTATATGCTATAATTGTTAAAATTGCAGGAAGTCATAATGTTATTTCTGGATGGACTTCGATTATGGTTGTAGTAACATTTTTGGGAGGAGTTCAACTTTTATCGGTTGCAGTCTTAGGAGAATATATAGGAAGAATATATGATGAAAGCAAGGGCAGACCTCTTTACATAATTGAAAAAGAAATAAATATAGATAAAAACGACTGATATGTTCATTAATATGATAGTAATCAGTTAATAATTATTTTGGAAGCCAATTATAGTGATAAAAATCGGCATCTAATATTATTAATTGATTTTTTTTATAAAATAAATTAAAATTTAATTAATAATAGGCGAAAAATGTTTTGGAGGATAGCATGAGAAAAAGAATATTTAATTTTATAATAATTGTAATTTTTATTTCCATATTAGCGGGATGTAGTTCCAAGAAGGCTAGTTCGTCAAGTTCATCAAGCTCTTCAAAGTCCAGCAGTAGTACAAGCAGTCAGAACGGCTCTACGACCTCCTCAAGCCAAATTGCAGATGCTTCAAGTAACACTCAAACGGTTAGTACTGTAGCAACAACACAGGAATTTAAGGATTTCAGCCAGCAAGACAAAGATTCAGCAGTAAAATTGGCAGTAGATTTAACTAATGCTGGAATAAAGGGCGACTTTAATATGATTTCTCAGAACTCAGACATGGATTTAGCAAAAACATATCCTAAAAATAGTGATTTGATTACCGAATATACAAGGCAGTTTAAGATTTCTAATGCTAAAAGCTATACAATGGAGGTTGGAACTAACAACAATGCAAGTGAGCTTTGGGGCGTATATGCTCAAGATAAACCTCAAGGAGCTTTCAATGTTTCAGTCAGCATAATATTTCATGTAGTAGCCAATGATGGAACTCAAGTAGATTCAAATAATATAATAAATTATTTTATGGTGAAAGAAGATAATAAATTTGTTGTTTATGCAGTAACTAATTATTATAATGCAAATCCAAATGCAGTATTTTTTACATCTCACTCCATAGTCTATAATATGTTTGATCATGAAAAATAGGGGACGGTTCACAAAAATATAGCGGGATTTTTGTGAACCGTCCCTCAACTTAAATATCAAACCAACCTTTTTTCTTAAACCAAAAAAACATGAATGCCATAAGAGCTAACATGATAGACAATACAAGAAAATAACTATATTTCCAGTTAAGTTCTGGCATGTTTTGGAAATTCATTCCGTACACTCCAGCAATGAATGTTACTGGAACAAAAATGGTGGTTATTGCTGTAAAGAGCATCATTATTCTATTCATCTTATCGGAAGTTATAGACATATAGCTATCTCTTAAGTCAGATGTTATAAGCAAACTGGATTCGATAATATCCGATAACCTTAAAAGATGATCATAAATATCTGCAAAATAAGCATGGTTAGACGTGTCTCTCAAAAGACTTTCTGAATTTATCATTCTATAAAGCAAGTCTCTCATTTGATTTATTATTCTTCTCATTCTTAAAAGCTTGCTTCTGACTTCAAAGATTTTATCAATCATATACTTAGAGGATTTATTTTTATTAACCTCAACAAAAGCATCAAAATCATCCAAATAATCTTCTATTTCATAAACTAATGGGAAATAATTATCAACTAACTTGTCCAAAATAAGGTATTTAACTATTAGAGGCCCGCCAGCCCAATATTTATTTGAAAAATTTAGTTTCTCAATGACTTCATCTATCTCTTTTAAGTGCATCTTGTGGAAAGAGACAATGAATCTATCATTTATAAATAAGTCTACTTCATTTGCTGAAAGGGTATCCTTATTCATACCATGTACTACATAAAAGTTGTATGTATCATATTTATCAACTTTGGCTCTTTGTAGATAATGAAGACAGTCCTCAATGGCTAATTGATGAAAGTTAAAAAAACTTTTTAATAGTGATACTTCATCTTCAGTTGGATCATCCATATCCATCCAATACCATTTGATTTTTTCAGAGTTAAGCTCTGAAAGGTCATCAATATCTATCAATTGATAATCTTTAGAAATTGCAAATACATTAATCATATTTTAATCCTCCAAGAAAAAGCAAATAAGTTAATAATAGATTACAATATAAATTGTAAAAAAGGAAGGGGACGGTTCACAAAAATTTGTATGCAAATTTTTGTGAACCGTTCCGCTTTAATTTTTTTTAAATAATTGATATACTATAATTATGATTTTATTAACACAAAATAATTTAAAAAGCTTTGTTATAGGCAGTTGAAAAGTTATTTGAAAGGAAAGGTGACTATGGATAAAATCAATTATAGTAAGCTTGACATACAGGCTGTCAGTGCAGAGCTTAGTGATGACTTTTTAAAAGATTTAAAGACACCTGTTATGCAAAGAAAAGGCTTCAAATATAATTCTTATGTCATCACAGTTCCAAGATATTTTTACAGATTTATTGGAATAAAAAATGGAGAAGAAGAATATTACGATAGTTTATATAAAATAGATAGAGACCTAAGAAGCTATACTAAAAAATTTATTAGAATAGATAAAGGACTAGATAAAAATATATCAATAGATATTCAAAATAAATTAAATAACGTCTGGTCAAAAGTAGACTATGGAGTTGAACTGGATAGCTCCAGCTTAATAAGTGAAATAGATAATTTAGGCTTGTTCAATACAGTAGGTAATGCAAACTTTTCGTTGCAAATAAAAAATTATTTTAAGATTGCTATTGATTTTATAAAAAATACAACGAAAATTACTAAAGATGAATATAAAATTTTAGTAAGTTATGGCGTTTATTGGATAAATATCTATTCTAAAATTTTATTTCAGAATTATAATTATGAAGAAATAAATCCTAAAGTATTATACTATGGAAAGATAAGCAAAGAAGAGTCAGCATTTCTAATATTTATATCAATGCTTGGCTGCGATATTTTATATTACAATCCAGAAAAAGCTGGAGAAATTGCTGATATTGATAAATTTAATGCTTTTTCAAAAGAAATTGCGTATATTAGTAGAAGCAAAGCTAAAGAATTTCCAATAGAATTATCAGAAAGAATCAAAACTTCTGCCTATGCTGCAAAAGAAGAATTAGACAAAACTTTATATGGAGAAGAAGGCAGCTTTTATAGGCCCTGGCAGTTTGCTGATTATGATTTAAAAGCAGTTACGTTAAAAACAACCTATGAAGAAATAAATTTATGGGCAAAGGAAAAATCATTGATCCGTGATGGATGGAAAATAGAAAATAGGACAGTGTATGTTCCAAATATATTTGCTAAGGTTTGTGGGACACATGAAAATGTTGATAAATACTGGCGTGAACTTCATGCAATAAAAGATTTAAAGAAAACAGTATTTATTGGTAAGCTACCCATAATAGGAGTCGTTCCACTGGAATACGGGAAGTTTGAACAAGTTTATCCTCAATATGGAGGAAGCGGCTTAAATGTTGAAAAGATGATGTCGGCAAGCTGGTGGAAATACACTGATATTAGAACTGGGCTTCAATTAAGTATAGCCAACAAAATAAAAGAGCTTTGCGAAAATCCTGTCATATATAATGTTGATAATCAAGGCTTTAGAGATTTTCAAGTAGATATATTTTCGGTGCTGATAAATCTTAACAAGCCGCTCTTAAATATACTCCAGGACTTTGATTACCCAGAAGAAGTTCCTAAAATAATTATCTACAATAATGAAAAAAATGGAAATTTATCTTATGAAGATTGCATAATGCTTTCCTTTATGAATGCTATGGGGGTAGACATAATTATATATAATCCATCAGGCTACAATGATATAGAAAAGTATATTTATAATGATTTATACGATGTACACAGATTGGAAAGAATGACATTTAACTTAGATTTCAAGAAGTATGTAGAGCCTGAGAAAAAAGGATTTTTCAAGAATCTATTTGGAAAATGATTTATTATATGAATGAGGAGTGGAGAATATGGCCAATAATGAAATATTAGAGGTTAAAGAAGAAAATATTGAGGTGAGAGCTAATGACTACAAACAGCAGCTAGCTAAATCACCGGAAGTTTTACAGATTGCTTCTACTATAGATGCTAGAAATGCTACAGCAATTCTTGAGTATGGAAATCAACCAGCTCAGGAGATATCTAAATTTGCTGATCAAATACTAAGAACAATAAAATCAAGCACTTTAGAAGATTCAAGCGTTATGATAAAAGAACTTACTTCCATAATGAAGAAGTTTGATAAGCAGGATTTCGAAGACAAACCACAGGGCTTTTTTGGTAAGGTGTTTAATAAACCGGCAAAAGCAGTGGAAAAAATAATGGGAAAATATAAGACTGTGGGCAGCGAAATTGATAGGATATATACTCAATTAGGGAAATATAAAGGTGATATAAATAATGCAAATGTGATGCTTGATAATATGTATGATCAGAATTTTAATTATTATCAGGAGCTAGAAAAATATATCACAGCAGGCAATTTAGCAGCTCAGAAACTAGAAAATGATGATATTCCAGCATTGCAGGCTAAGGCTGAAAATTCAGGAGATCAAATGGACTATGTTAATGTTGAAAATGCTAAGACTGCTCTTGAAATGTTCAAACAGAGATTATATGACTTAGAAACTGCTAAAATGGTAGCATTGCAGACAGCACCTCAGATAAAAATGATTCAACGAGGAAACTATAAGCTAATAGCTAAAATTCATTCTGCCTTCATAATAACAATACCAGTGTTTAAAAGCGGCATAGTTCAGGCAGTAGCACTAAAAAGACAGCAGGTGGTTTCGGATTCTCTCACAGAGCTTGACAGAACTACAAATGAACTTCTTCTTAAAAATGCTCAAAATATAAAGAATCAGAGCATAGATATAGCTAAGCTTACAGGAGGCCCAAGTGTAAAAATCGAAACGTTGGAGAAAACTTGGAGCACAATAATGGAAGGAATAGAGGAAACAAGAAGAATAGAAGAAGAAAATAAGCAGCTTAGAGAGCAGGGGTTAATAAAGCTAGACGACATGACCCAAAAACTTAAAAAGAAATCTTTAAATCCGTAGGGACGGTTCACAAAAATAAATATTAACTTAATTCCGAGCGAAATAAAATAATTATCTTTATGAGATTATTTTATTGCTTGGAATTTTTGCTTTTATCATGCACTTGAGTTCATATTTATAGCTAAAATAAAGGCTTGTCCAACAACATGCGATATTTATTGTAAATGATATATTGTGTTTTTTATGCAATTGAGAGGTTATTCAATCTAATGAAGTCTTGAATTACATTCTTATAATTATCGTCTGAAGAAATGAGCTTGTAGCCAACGTTGAATAATCTATGTACATTTGAGTTAGTTGTATTGCCTAATTGAGAACATATATCTTTTAGTGATAAATTGGAAAAGCATCTAAGAAGTATTATGAATAAGGAACGTGAAGAGGTGCTGTTATGATCATACTTTAATTGAGGATTGAAGTTTGAATGAGTGAAAGCAGAAACATAATTTATGACACATTCGATGTCAGCATCTCTTAAAATTATATTTCTACCGCTTATATATTGACTTGGCTCATCTGACATTTCAAGGGATTTTAAAAGTTCTAAATCATTTTTCCACATGGACCAATAATTTACATAATCAAAATAATTGGCAGCAGTGTTAAGCACATCTTGATTAAAAAGATTCAAAATGAATTTGCAATTCACTATTTCATATTTATCCTGAAATTTGTTAGAATATATTCCGAAACTTGAAAAAGGATATAGTGAAACATCATTTTTATATTTTTTTATATCCTTAGGATTATTGTGTATGTAGGCAGTGAGATTGCATAAATATTTTACATTGTTAACTAATTTGCTTTTAAATCTATCTTGAAAGACGTGACCGTGCCTTTGATATTTATGGTTATAATAATACGCGTAGCTTTGATTTATTGATTTCATTATCTTGCTTATATCGGCTGCACAGCTATTTATAACAATATGCCCATGGGTGGTCATTAAACAATAACAATAAACATCAAATAAGTAAATTGATTTATATTTTTTTATTAATTGAAGGTATTTTTCTTTATCTTCATGGTCTTTAAAGAGATTTAATTCGCTTATGCTTCTTACCATTATATGATAAATAGCAGATGGATCTTTTTTTCGCGCAGTTCTTGGCATAAATATATTCTCCTACTATAATCTTAAAAGTTTTTATTAAGATTATAGACAAAAAATAAATTTTAAATCAAAAAATAGAAAAAAGTTGGGGACGGTTCACAAAAATCAGTAGCTACTGATTTTTGTGAACCGTCCCTCGGTCTGGATAATTTGTTATAATTCCATCTACTCCCCAAGAAATCAATCTTTCAATATCAGAAATTTCATTTACGGTATAAACATTAACTAAGATATTCTTTTTATGAGCTTCACTTATTATTTTTTTATCGATATGCTTAAAATACGGATGAATTGCATCAGCACATACATATCTGCAATACTCAGATGGCTTGTATAAAGTATCAGAATATAAAAGAGCAGTTCTTATATTTTTGCATATTTTTTTGCAATAAACCATTGAATAATGATCGAAGCCCGATAAAATAACATTATGTTCCATAGCATGTTTTTTAATCAAATTAATAAGTTTTTCTTCAATACCTGGATATTTAACATCATTATTTTTTATCTCAAAATTTATCAATATATTATTCTTCTTAGCAAGAATAATAAGCTCTTCTGCGGTAGGGATTCTCTCAGAGTGAAAAGCTGAATTAAACCAAGATCCTGCATCTAGTTTAGACAAAGAAGAAAAGTCATAATCTTTTACATAACCAGTCCCATTAGTGGTTCTATTCACCGTTTCATCGTGGATAAGCACTAACTCACCATCTGATGTCATCTGGACATCAGTTTCAATGGCATCACATCCAAGCTCTATAGCTTTTATAAATGCGGACATAGTATTTTCAGGACAATAGCCGCTTGCCCCTCTATGGGCATAGTTTAAAGTCATATTATCACCTCGTAAAAACATTTGCTGTATACAAAATAACAGCATTGAATATTATATGCAAATTTTTGTGAACCGTCCCCTAACCACGTAAATTATAGCATTTTTCGCAAATGGAATAAATATAATTCCAAGGAAGAACATCTCCGCATAATCTACAACGCTTTTTATGGGTTTTTATTCTATCTTTTAGATACTTGTCAATAAGCATAGCTACACGAGAACGCTCTGAAGATATCCAAAGTTCATCCATTTCAAAATTAAAAGTTTTTGAAAATGAATAGTAAAGATTTATTTTACGATAATAAATTTCAAGGCTGAGCAAATCCTCATTTGGCAATGTAGGTGTAGGCAGAGCTAAACATTCATTATCAGTGAGAAAATTTAAATAATACTGCCAAAGATAAAGAGTTGAATCCTCATTTTCATCAAAGGGGATATTAATGGCTCTAAATACATCTTCCTGAGAAAGCTTTTTATACAAACCTAAATTTTTTATAATATCTATCAAATTAATCAGTCTATCCACATCAATTTTTATGAAAAAATCTTCAGCTGGGCTGATAGAAGTCCAAACTTTAAGCTTATTTTCAAGTTCTCCATCTACCTTTAATATATCATCTGTAGGTGACAGCAATGCCTTAGTAATAGAGTCATCCAAAGAAGTTAAAGATTTTTTTATTATATCCTTATTTTCTTTATAGGTGGAATTAATATAACCTTGTTCATAAATACCTTTTCGTCCCGCACGTCCTGCTATTTGTTTTATTTCAGAAGACACTAAAGGACGTATTTTAATTCCGTCAAATTTTTGATTTTCAAGAAATACGATTCTTTTAATGGGAAGATTTACACCCATTCCTATAGCGTCTGTGGATACCAAAACTTTATTTTCTTTAGATAAAAATTTTTCAAACTGAAGCCTTCTTGTTTCAGGAGGCAAATTACCATAGATAACGCTAGAAGAAATGTTCATTTCCTGAAGCGCAGCAGCAACGGTTAATGCGGATTTTCTTGAAAATACTATTAATGCATCTCCATCATTTACTGATGCAGGGAAATCGAAAGCTGAGTCTTCAACTATAAGCTCCGTATCTCTATGGTGAGGTATTACTTCAAAGGTATCATCGCAATTTTCAATTAAGGTTTTTAGTATTTCAGTAGCGTTAAGTGCGCAACAAACATGAACCTCTTTAGCGCATACACCCAAAATTGCACGAGTCCAAGCGGCACCACGCTGAGCATCACCAAGCATTTGGCATTCATCTATAACCACAACTTCATATTCATTATTAAGATCGACCTTTTCCACAGTGGAAGAGGTGTGCCTTGCGGAACCCACTAAAATTTCTTCTTCACCTGTTTTAAGGTTGCAGGGCACATTTGAAGAATTTAACCTATCGTAAATTTCTAAAGCAAGTAGTCTAAGCGGCGCAAGATATAAACCGCAAGAAGCTTCGGAAAGCCTCTTTATAGATAAAAATGTCTTACCGGAATTAGTAGGACCTTCATGAATAAAAAAGTGGCGTTTTATGCTTCTTGCTTTGATAAATTCATCCTTAGGATGATCGGGAAAGGCTCTTTTTATATCAAAGCTAAGAATTTTTGGAACAAACCTCATTTTGTAAGTGTTAATAATTCCGTTATTATAGTAATATTTTAAATTCTTTTCATTTGAAAGTATTTCATCAAAACCATGAGATATCTTATTCTTTATTTTGTAGCTATCCCAAACCATTTTTGAGGAAGTAAGCATGAGCTTTTTTACAAACTCGGAATCTTTATTGAGAAAATCTAAATTATCCTCTACAACTGAAATGGAAGTCTCCAGCAGCTTTTTTCTTTTTATTTCTTTAGCTTTTAACTTTTTTGTATTGCTGCTGTTTATTTCTTCTAAAAGTTTTTTATTGTGAAAATGCTCAGAACGCAAGGAGTTAATCCAACTTAAATGTCGGATAAAAATATGCTCTGAATCTGCTATATATTTTGTATCATTTGAATTACTTTTTGATTGAAACAATAGATATTCGTCTTTTATGCTAGTTAATAAATTCATATCGAGTACAACTCCTTTAGTTTAATGCTAAATAATTTCATTAAATAAAATATAGGATTTACTAAATTAATATTATTATAAGATAAAAAAAAGAATGATTAAAGTTAGGCTAGGGGACGGTTCACAAAAATTTATAAATATTTTTATAAATTTTTGTGAACCGTCCCCTAAAAAATCATAGAATATAGTGAGGTGATAAAAATGTATGAAGAAGACTATAATGTGGGCAATAATCAAGAAAATGTTATTGAACTTGGCAATAGCGGATTTATAGGCGGATATGCAGAATTGTTTGAAACCGTTGATGGAAAACCAATAGATGTAGGTTACTTTGTTACCTTGGATGGAAGAAAAGTAAAGATAGCCGGTTCCAATGCTAGATATATATTGGGAATAACTACAGAATCGCCAGCAGTGCTCGGAAATAATGGAGACATACGATGGAAAAACAAGTATGTAACCGATGAATGGGGAAAAATAATCTACGAAAATGTAAGGGTACCAAGTCAGCTGGATAATGAAGGAAATCAGATAGTGGCAGAACATATAGAAAAAAGACCTATAGTAAACCCAAATTGGGATAAAGACAAGCAATACATCCCAAGATCACTGAGACCAGAATGGGTATCGGTGGGGCTTCTTGGACAAATGCTTGTAAGAGATGATGGGAGCTGCACTGTTAATGGTTATTGCGTGCCAAATGAAAATGGAGTCGCAACTTCTGCGGCTAGAGGCTACAGGGTACTTGAGAGAACTGGTTCAAATCAAGTATTAATAATGCTGAGATCCACTACATTCAACATTCAATCCACAAAAAGAGAATAATATACGTGTTTTTCCTAAATTTAGAGCTGCAAAGCAATAACAGTTATACGAATTCTATGAAAAGATAGATATTATATTTATAATTAGCCATATACTCTCAAAAAAATAAAATTTATGATTTGAAAATTCACATATATAATAAAATATGCTTTGCAGCGCTATGCTATTGTGGAATAATATATATTTTTATTGAGAAAATTGGAAAATAAAATTAAAAAAAGTATATTTGTTGAGTGAGAAATATAAATATGTTAAAATTTTTTGCAAAAAGTTGTATGACCTTGTAAAATGCTATAAAATAATAATTGAAGAAAAAGTTAACAGGAAAGGAGGAAACCTAATTATGCTATCAAGAATTTATATAAGCAGCAAAAGAGGGGATGAAGGATGAAAAAAACCATATATAAAAATCTAACTAAAATTATTAAAGCAAGCGCTTTAATGGCAATTATAATTTTAATGACTTGTGGCAAGCTCCCTGCAGTTACAACTTTAGCTGATACTGCCAATGTTGCAAACTGTTTAGGAAATGAATTGAAGGCAGGTCAAATATTACAATTTAATCAGTACCTTAAATCTGATGACGGTGATTATACGGCTTCGTTACAACAAAATGGAAATTTAACTGTTTATAATAAGGATAAGACTGTCAAGTTCAATATAGAAACAGGAAATAATCCTAATTTAGATAGTTATAAAATTATCATGCAAAATGGAAATTTAGCTATTTCTAATAATAGTAATGTAACTATATGGAATACACAGTTAAATCAAACTACAAGTAATCAAGCATCATTAAAGTTAGATAACCAAGGAAATCTGCAGATAGTTAACAATAACATTGTAGTTTGGCAAAATAATCAGGTTGTACCACAATCAATCGGAAGCAAGCTCAATATGGGACAAAGTATAAATACAAACCAGTATTTAGCATCAGATAATGGTAATTATACAGCACGTATACAGCAGGATGGTAATTTTGTTGTGTATGATAATTATAAAGCCATATGGGCTACATATAAGTTTTCAAGTAAGGCTTCAAACAGCAATATTCTAATAATGCAAAGTGATGGAAATTTAGTTGCATATGATGGTGAGAGTAAAGCTTTATGGTCATCAGAAACTACTAAAGCAAAAGGAAATAACTTTTCGCTTCAATTAGACAATGATGGGTATTTAAGCGTATTAGCAGATGGAAATACAATTTGGAATAACAAGATTGGTAAATTTGGATCTATCGGAAATACATTATTAATGGGACAAACAATGTGGACTCAGCAATATCTTACTTCAGAAGATGGAAAATATAATGCTGCAATAACGGGAAATGGCAATTTAGTTGTAAGTGATAAGGATGGCAATACAAAATGGTCTACTAATAATAGTAATGCCAATGGCTTTACTGATAATAGACTAGCTATGCAAGTAGATGGAAATGTAGTTATTTATGGTAGTGGATGGAATTCGTTATGGAATTCACAAACAGATACTAATCAAGGCGCAAAATTCTATCTTAAACTTGATAATTGCGGAGTTTTAAGAATTTTTTCTAATGATAAGATGATTTGGAGTAACGATTCAGGAAAGGCTGGATCTATAGGAAGTGTATTAAAATCTGGTGAGACTATGTGGACAGAACAATATTTAACATCTGACAATGGTGAATATACGTTTCATATAGAACCAAGTGGAAAGTTAGTTATATATGATAAAAATAGAAAAGAAGTTTGGACTAGTAATAATAATTCCACTACTGATTTTGTAGACAATAGACTGTCGATGCAAAAAGATGGAAATTTAGTGTTATACGGTAGAAATTGGGATGCTTTGTGGCAGTCTCAGACAAATGGAACACAAAATGCGTTGCTTTCAATGAAGTTAAGTAATGAAGGATATCTATGCATAATTGCAGATGACAAAATAATTTGGGACAGCATAGGATATAAGTTTGAAAATATAGGCAGTAAACTGAGCATGGGACAAACCATTTGGTTAAACCAGTACTTAAGTTCTGAAAATGGCAATTATACTGCTCATCTAGAAAAGGATGGAACTTTCAACATTTACGATAAGGGCAACAACAAGATATGGACAAGCAACAAATTAGGGGATTCTAATTTTATAAGTAATAGACTGAGTTTGCAAAACGATGGAAATTTAGTGGTTTATGGTGAAGGATGGAATATTATATGGAATTCTGGAACTGATAAAGCACAGGGATCACTATTTTCACTTACATTAGATGATGATGGAGAGCTTAGATTATTGTCTGATAATACTATTATATGGGATAGCAGCAGAGGAAAAGTAGGATCGATAGGCGATAGACTTGAAGTGGGGCAAACAATGTATACTACTCAGTATTTAACATCTTACAATGGCGAATATACATTACGAATTCAACAAGATGGTAATCTAGTGATATACGATAAAAATAATAATCCAGTATGGGCCACATATAGTTATTCGGATAAAAATTTTACTGATAATAAACTAGTGCTAAGCGAAAATGGAAATTTGACTGTTACTGGGCAGAACTCCCAAGTGCTTTGGCAATCAGCCACAGGCAAAGTTACCAACAATTCATTTTATTTAAAATTGGACAATAATGGTGACTTACGCTTGTTTGAAAATAACAACATGATATGGAATAGTAATGGTGGAAAAATCCAATCGATAGGCAACAGTTTAAAATCCGGGCAAACTATTTGGACAACTCAATACTTAATGTCCGAAAATGAGAAATATAGATTAATTATTCAAGATGATGGCAATTTGGTTATCTATGATAATAACAATAAGCCTATTTGGGCAGCATATTCATTTGGAAGCTCTGATTTTACTGATAATAGACTTAGTCTTCAAAGCGATGGAAATTTAGTTGTTTATGGGGATAAGTGGAATTCTTTATGGTACACAAAAACTGATCACACAAACAATAATTCATTATTGCTTAGGTTAGATGATGATGGTGACTTGAGATTATTTGCTGATAGTAAATTAATATGGGATAGTAATAGAGGAAAAGTAGGTTCTATCGGTAGCGAGTTAAATATGGGTCAGGTTATGTGGACTACTCAGTATTTAGTTTCTGATGATGGTAAGTATACTCTTAACCTTCAAGGAGACGGGAATTTAGTAATTTATGATCAAAAACATAATGCTGTATGGGCTAGTTATAGGTTAAACAATACTGGATTCACTGATAATAGATTGAGTATTCAAAATGATGGTAACTTGGTTGTATATGGTAACGATTGGAACTGTTTATGGAATTCAAGTACAAATCAAGGTGGAGGTCACAAATTTTCGCTAAAACTTGGAGATAATGGATGTCTGTATATTGTTAAAGATGGATATTGGATATGGGCTAGCGATACAGTTATCAACAGAAGGGTTCAGGTTGATGTATATGCTACAAAGTATCTGGGATGTCCGTACTTATGGGGCGGAACTGGTTCTCCATTAACTCAAGCTGACATTAACATGAATAGGGGAACTGATCATGATCTAACAGGAATGGAAAAGTATATTGGAATGCAGGCATTTGATTGCTCAGGTTTTGTACAGTATGTTTATAAAAATTTTGGGTATAACCTAGGAAGAACTACTTATGATCAAATCTATAATGGAGTAGACGTTCACAAAAATGCTTTACAACCAGGAGATATACTTTTCTTCGGGGATTATTCTGCACCTCATCATGAAGCTATATATTTAGGTAATGGATTGCTTATTGAGGCACCAGAAAGCAGAGCTTTTGTTCAAATAGTTCAATTAAGCTCAAAAGATGACTTTTGTAGAGCTAGAAGGATTATATAGAATTCATAAAAAAATTATGTTTGCAAAATAAAGTGTAAAAGGTTTGTAGATTGTTTAATATACCAATAGTCTACAAGCCTTTTATATTAGCAACAAAAGGGATATTGTAGCACAAGAGAACTATTTATACTAAAGTTTATAGGTTTAAGTACGGAAAAAGCATGCTTAAAAAGAGCAATGTTTAAGTGTAAGGTCTGAATCAATTGGTGAATTATTGAAAATTGATAAAATAATAATTCTAGTGTATAATCTTATAATATGATTTTATATTTTTAAATACAGCATTATAATTAAACTAGGAGGAAACTAAATTATATGTTTCTATTAATTGAGAAAGCTATAACGAAATTATATCTAATATTAGAAAAATATTATTATATTTTTTTAGCGTTAGCAATGTTAGTACTGGGTATTGGACTATTTTATAAGCTGGGCATAGCTAATATTAAAGATTGGGATGAAGCTAGACATGGTGTTAATGCTTATGAAATGTTACGAAATCATAATTATGTTGTAAATACGTACATGGGAAGTAATGATTATTGGAACCTAAAGCCTCCTGTAAGCTATTGGTTTATAATATTTGGCTATAAAATATTTGGCTATAATCCTTTAGGATTACGTTTTTTTTCTGCCTTGGCAATATTACTTACTTCGACAATAATAGTGTTTTTTGCTAAATATAGACACGGAAGGATAGCATCATTAATAACCATGTTGGCATTTATGACTTTTCAGCCAATAATCACAGATCATTGGGGAAGAACAGGTGATGCTGATGCGATTTACATATTGTTTTTTACTATTTCTATAATTTCTATGTTATTAATAGAGAAAAATATTAAATTTTTATATATTTCAGGACTAGCTTTTTCTATAGCATTTCTGACTAAGAGTTTTCATGCTATAGTAATCGCAGTGATAATTGGTCTTTACTTGATTTTATCTAAAAGGCTGTTTAAATTAAAGCTTAAAGAGTTTTTTATATTCTTAATGGCATCATTTTTGCCAATATTAATATGGGGAGTCTTTAGATATTTCAATGACGGATTTACATTCTTTAAGCAAATGATAGATTATGATTTACTAAATAGAAGTTCTAATGCAATAGAAGGACATGTCGGTGATAAGTGGTTCTATGTCAATGTGTTTACAAGTAATTATCTGTATTGGACTTTTTTGTTATTTTCTGGCTTGGTAGCATATTTAGTTTTAAACGATAATGAAAAAATAAAAGAAAGATTTAAGTATATTATAGGTGTAATTTTATGGATAGTAGTTCCATTTGCATTATTTTCAAAAGCGAAAACTAAATTAGGGTGGTATGTATATTGCATTGTTCCACCGTTAGCTATCTGTATAGGAGCGTTTACAGGTAAATTAGCTAAAGAGAAGAAAAAAAATGTTTTTTTGCAGGGACTATTAATATTTATGGTGATTTTCTCATCAGCCTTATATGAATCTAAAATTGTGCATTATATAAAAACACAAAATGAAGATAGTTTGCAGGTTACTTTAAGAGAACTAGGTCATAAAAATGAATATAAGGGAGCTAATATATACATAGGCGACAAAGGATCTGATTGGAGTCAAAGCGAATATTTATCAGCACTGCTGTATTCTGATTTATATGCAAAGAAAACTGGAATAGATGGTTTTGAAAATGACAGCACAAAAAATAGTTTGATGCTTATAAGAAAAACTGATGAAAGTAATAAAATAATAGATTCTAATAATTTCAAAATCGTAATAGATGAAAATGGTTATTGTATAGTGAAGAAATAAATAGAATAAAAATAATTCATTATATGTGCAAGAGAGCACATTACATTAAAATTATTTTCATAAAAAAGTGACAAAACTAAATCGTTAAAAACAATTGACTTTACATTTATCACATATATAAATATAATTATATATGTGATTTTTTTTAATAGCGAACTTTTTGGAATATATGTAAGTATATATCTATATGCCCATTAGAGGTCAACATAAATTAATTTATATTGGAAAAATCAATAGGCATTTGTTATACAAAAGGAATATTATCAAGTAGAATTAAAGTATACTGGAGGATTATATGAAAAAAAATGACTTTATAATGACAACTCTTATAAGTATTTATGTATTATTTTTAGCAATAGTTCCTAATGGAAAAATAGAATGGATATTAAATTTGGTTTTATTGCTTATGGGAATGATATATTTATTAGAGCTTGTGATTGATAAAGAAATAAGAAAAAATTTCTTAGATAATTACAAGTCTATTATGTGCGAATTCTTTACTATTTTATTTACTATTTTTATTATTCTAATGATATTGACCTCGTTTCTTTCTACGGACAGGATAGTTTCATTTAAAGAAACATCGAGATATATTATATACTATTTTACTTATTTTATAATAAGGTTCAGAATAAATAAAAGTTATATGCATGAGACTATAATAAAAGTTTATTACATAAGTGTTACATTAGTTTGTTTAATAGGAATGTATAAATTTTTCGACCAAAGTAATCTTTTGCAATCTATAAAATACGCATTAAGCAATTCCAACTCACTCAATACATCAAGAGTTTCATCTACCTTGCAATATCCAAATACATTTGCAGCGTATCTTATATTAGCAATTTTTCCAGTAATATTAGAAGCCGCTTATTCAAAAGGTAAGTACAAGATTATATTTATGCTATTAACATTGTTAATAACAGTAAATTTAGCACTTACTTTTTCTAGAAATGGGTTGTTGGCTTTTGCAATTGGAATTTTAATAATATCAATGGTTTATAACTGGAAATTTGTTTTCTTATATACAATTCCGATTGTATATATATCAATAAGTCCAACATTAATGTCAAGAATAAAGCAAATAATAAATATTGGTTACAATCAGGGAAGAATGAATTTATGGAGATTAGCAGAAAAAATGATAAATGAACATTTTTTCTGGGGAGTAGGAAGTGGTAATTTTATTAAAATGTACTCCCAATACATAAAAAAATATCCACAATTTAAGTGGTATGATACACAGCCATTACCGCCTCATAATTCATATATAAGAGCTTTTGTTGAAATGGGAATTTTTACAGCAGTAGTTTTTTTAATAATGTGCTTTGATATGCTAAAAGCGGTCTATTATGCAAAAGACAAGGCTACTGGAATCACTAAGAATTTTTTTAATGGATTCCTAATATCAACTACATGCTTTCTTATGATGAATTGCTTTGATGATTTGTTTTATGTTCCTAAAGTAACTATGACATTCTTCATATTTGTTTTTGTTGCATATTCCATGGGAGTAGGAAAATCAAAAAATAAAATTACTAACATGAATAATTAGAAATATTAAGTACAAAAGTATAAAAGTGTTAATTCTGATCACAAGTTGATAGTTATGAATTTGTGTGGTAACATAGTGAATTGTAATGATTAGAGAGTAATACTATATTGAAATTTATTACAACGGGAGGATAATAAAGTGGATGAAGAAAACAATATAGATAAAATTAGCTACAGTGATTGTAAGAAACCAAGGTTTTATTACGGATTTGTAAAAAGATTTTTGGATATATTCGGATCTTTGGTTGGCATAGTTATTTTAGTGCCCACTTATATAATATTTGGAATAATTATAAAATTAGATTCTCCTGGTCCTATAATATTTAGACATAAACGAATAGGACAAGGAGGAAAGGAAATAAAAGTATTTAAATTTAGGACTATGGTACAAAATGCTGATCAGGTTTTAAATAATTTATCTAAAGAACAAAAGGAAGAATACAAGGAGAATTTTAAATTAGATAATGATCCTAGAATAACTAAAGTTGGAAAATTCTTGAGAGAAACAAGTATTGATGAATTACCTCAATTTATTAATATTTTAGTTGGTCAAATGTCTTTAGTTGGACCAAGACCTATAGTTAAAAGAGAGGTTGAGAAATACGGAATTTATGCAGAAAAGTTATTTAGTGTAAGACCAGGATTAACAGGTAACTGGCAAGCAAATGGAAGAAGTGAAACTACATATCAAGAAAGAATTATGTTAGATATGGACTACATAAACAATAGAAGTTTATGGAAGGACTTTATTATTTTGCTGAAAACAGTAATAGTGGTCTTTAATAAGGACGGAGCAAAGTAAATATAAGAGGTGAAATTAATGGATTTAGCAATCGTACATGAATGGCTTACTAATATGGGAGGTTCGGAAAGACTTATTGTAAATTTTAAGGAACTTTATCCTGACGCACCTATTTATACAACAATATATAATCCTGAGAAATTGGATAAAGAGTTAAGAGATATAGATGTAAGGACATCTTTTTTGCAAAATAAAAGAGGAGCTAAAAATCATCATCAAAGATATTTCCCCTTTATGCCAATGGCTTTTGAAAGTTTTGATCTCACGCAGTATGATGTTGTATTAAGCAGTAGCACATCTTGTGCTAAAGGGGTTATAACTAGGCCTGATACTATGCATATATGCTATTGCAATAGTCCTATGCGATACGGATGGGAATTTTATTATCAGTATATAGAACATGATGTGAATAGCAAAATAAAAAAGCATTTGCTCAAGTATTTAATGAACTATATGAGGCTTTGGGATAGGTTAAGTTCAGATAGAGTAGACTACTTTATTGCTAACTCTGAAAATGTTGCAAGAAGAATTTGGAAACACTATAGACGTGAATCCGTAGTAATTCATCCTGCCGTTAGAACTAAATTATTTAATATAAGTGAAACAGATGAAGATTACTATTTAATTGTATCAAGGTTAGTCCCATATAAAAAAGTAGATTTAGCAGTTAAGGTTTTTAATGAATTAAAACTTCCTTTAGTAATAATAGGGGATGGAAGTGAAAGAAAAAAAATGGAAGCTTACGCCAATGATAATATTAAGTTTTTAGGAAGACAGCCGGATTCAGTTATAGAAGAGTATTATTCAAAATGCAGAGCGTTTTTGTTTCCTGGTGAAGAGGACTTTGGTATAACACCTTTAGAAGCGCAAGCTAGTGGAAGACCGGTAATAGCTTATGGCAAAGGTGGAGCACTTGAAACGGTATTAGATGGAGTTACTGGTGTATTCTTTAAAGAACAAACAGAATCAGATTTAAAGGATGCTATAAAAAGATTTGAAAAAATGAGCTTTGATAAAAATATAATTCGTGAGCATTCTCAAAAGTTTGATGAAGAAATATTTAAAGAAAAAATCAATAATTATGTAAATGAATGCTATGAAGAATTTAAAAATACAAAAAAATGGAGAGTTATTAAATAAAATTATCTAAAATAGTTTTATTCAAAACAGGAGGAATGTTTGAATGAAAGGAATCATATTAGCTGGTGGATCAGGTACGAGACTGTATCCTCTAACCAAGGCAGTTTCTAAACAAATACTACCTATATATGACAAACCTATGATATATTATCCTTTATCTGTGCTAATGCTTGCAGGAATAAGAGAGATTCTTATAATTTCTACACCTAGAGATTTACCTCTATTCAAGGAATTACTAGGTGATGGAAAACATATTGGATTAAGTATTCAGTATGCTGTTCAAGATGAACCAAGAGGACTAGCAGATGCTTTCATAGTTGGAGAAAAATTTATAGGTAATGATAAAGTAGCATTAGTACTGGGAGATAATATATTTTATGGCTATGGTTTTACTGAAAGACTTAAAAATGCAGTAGAGAGAGAAGAAGGGGCAACTATATTTGGTTATCATGTCAGCAGCCCACAGGAATTTGGGGTGGTTGAATTTGATGAAAACAATAATGTGGTATCTTTAGAAGAAAAACCTAAAAACCCGAAGTCAAATTTTGCAGTGCCAGGTTTGTATTTTTATGATGAAAAAGTAGTGGATATAGCTAAAAATGTAAGACCTTCTTCACGTGGAGAAATAGAGATAACTTCAGTTAATCAAGAGTATCTAAATGATGGCAAATTAAAAGTTGAATTATTTGGTCGTGGTATGGCATGGTTAGATACAGGAACTCATCGTGGGCTGTTAAATGCTTCAAATTTTGTAGAAGCAATACAAACAAGGCAGGGGTTATATGTAGCGTGCATTGAGGAAATAGCATATAGAAATGGATTTATTGATGAGATTCAATTGCTAAAATTAGCTGAACCATTAAAAAAGACCGAATATGGTAAATATTTAGAAGCAATTGCTTTGCATAAAAATATATGAAAGATTTATATGGGTGGAGTGTTAAAATGAAAAAAGATAAACTTCTGATGACTAGTATTATTTTATCCTTAGTACTGACAATTGTTTTAGGAAATAGCGCTACTTTTGATATCTCTGGTGGTCTTTATAAGGGGATGCCTATAAAAATTACTGAATTGTTAATGGGAATTAATTTAGTAATATTATTGATTAAGAAAAGAAACAATATTACTCTTATAAAGTCCTTTAATATTTTATTTATATGGATTGCATATGGACTGTTGATGATTTTAGTTAATTCCTATAATTTCGGATATACTTTTAAACAAATGGCTTATGGGGCACTATATGCATTTAGATTAGCATTTTATATGATATATGTTTATTATGTTATAAATTATTTTAAGGATTTAAAGTTTAAATTTGGAAAGCTAACAGATATTTATGTTTATTCTTATTCGGCTGTGGCATTTATAGGTATACTTCAATTAATTTTTTATCCTAAAGCTGTAGATTTTTATGCACTATTGAAAAATTTTCATATATATTTATTAAATCCCGATCCTCACGAGAATAGACTTATATCTACTTATTTAGATCCTAATTTCCTTGGAACAATAAGCTCTATTCCTATAATTGTATGTTTGGCAAAGCTAATAACTCACGATTTTTCAAAGCATCTTAAAAAAGGTTTGATGTATATAGTTTTCTTAATATTGCTTACTTTTATGGTAGCTTTAACAGTTTCTAGATCAGGTATAGGTACACTAATGGTATCTTTATTTATTTTTGTGTTAGCATCCGTAAGAATAGAGAACAGAAAATTGTATATTGAGAACTTTAAAAGATTTTTCATAGCAATTTTGGGCATGGTGGCTATAATATTCACTTCCTATTATTTGAGTCATTCTCATGTCGTAAAAAGAATTGTAGAGATAAAAACTGATCCCTCTGCTCAAGCTAGAGTTGTTAGCTGGACTCAAGCTACAAAAGTAATTCAAAAAAATAATCCTATTTTTGGTGTAGGCTATAATATGTATGGATTTGTAAAAGGAGCTACTGATAGAGTTACATCTTTTGGTGTAGATTCAAGTATAATGCTTATACTTGCAACTACAGGTGCAATTGGAATTATAATATTTGCATTGTATGTGTTAAGTACATTAAAGAACATATTTGTAATTAGAAATACTAAAAACTTTTATGTCGGAAATGCTGTAATGGCAGTGTTCATAGGATCTATAGCGGGGTCAAACTTTAATAATTTATTATTCTATCCGCTTTGGCTGTTACCATTTTTCGTATTATCAAATTATTATATTTTAGTTAATAAAGATTAAAATATTCTTATATTTTGGAGGGAAAAATGAAAAAATACTTAGTAACTGGAGGAGCTGGATTTATAGGCTCAAACTTTGTACATTATATGCTTAATAAGTATGAAGATATAAAAATTATAAATCTTGACAAGCTTACTTATGCTGGAAATTTGGAGAATCTAAAGAAAGTAGAGAATAATAAAAAGTATACTTTTATTCATGGGGATATATGCGATAAAGAATTAGTGGAAAAGATTTTTAAGGATTATGATATAGATTATGTAGTTAACTTTGCAGCAGAATCTCATGTTGACAGAAGTATAAGAAATCCAGAGGTTTTCGCAAATACTAATGTATTAGGAACTGTTAATCTTTTAAATGCTGCTAAAAATGCTTGGGATGAAGGAACAAGCTTTGCGGAAGGTAAGAAATATCTACAGGTATCTACGGATGAGGTATACGGATCCTTAGGAGAAGAGGGATATTTTACAGAGGTTACACCGCTAGATTCTCACAGCCCCTATTCTTCTAGTAAGGCTGGTGCAGATTTAATGGTAAAAGCCTACTGGGATACTTATAAAATGCCTGTAAATATAACAAGATGCTCCAATAATTATGGACCATACCAATTTCCAGAAAAATTAATTCCCTTGATAATAAACAATTGCTTAAATCATAAAAACCTTCCTATATATGGGGACGGAATGAATATAAGGGATTGGCTTTTTGTAGAAGATCATTGTAAGGCCATAGATATGGTTATAAATGGTGGAAAGCTTGGAGAAGTTTACAATGTAGGTGGTCATAATGAAAGAACTAACCTTCATATAGTAAAAACCATAATAGCTTACCTAAGCGAAAAAGTTGATAGTTCAATATCAGAAGAACTTATTGTTCATGTAGAAGATAGAAAAGGGCATGACAGAAGATATGGAATTGACCCAGCAAAGATTAAGAATGAACTAGGATGGTATCCAGAAACTAAATTTGAAGATGGGATAAAAAAAACTATACAATGGTATTTAGATAATAAAAATTGGATGGAAAACATAACCTCTGGTGAATATCAGAGCTATTATGAAAAAATGTATAGTAATAAATAGGGGGATGTTCAAGGTGAGTAAATTTAACTTTATAAAGACACCTATAGAAGGAGTTTTTGTAATAGAACCTACAGTTTTTGGGGATAACAGAGGCTATTTTATGGAGACTTACAATTATGGTGAGTTTAGCGAAAACGGATTAGGTATGACCTTTGTTCAAGATAATCAGTCAAAATCAAAAAAGGGAGTGCTTAGGGGACTTCACTTTCAAACCCAATATTCCCAAGGAAAACTAGTCAGAGTAATTAAAGGCGAAGTATTTGATGTGGCTGTGGATCTTAGAAAAAATTCAGCTACTTATGGAAAATGGTACGGAGTTTGCTTAAGTGATGAAAATAAGAAACAGTTCTATGTGCCGGAAGGCTTTGCTCATGGATTCTTGGTATTATCAGATCAAGCTGAATTTGTATATAAATGTACCCAGCTATATCATCCTGAATTTGAGGGCGGGATTGCATGGAATGACCCGAATATAAATATTGAATGGCCATTAGAAGGAATAGATGAAATTCTCCTTTCAGAAAAAGATAAAAAAGCACCGATTTTGAAAGATGCCAAGATTGAATTTTCCATTAATAAGTAGGAGAGTAATACTATGAAAAATTTAAAAGATATAATCATTGATGCTAGAATGGTTACTCATCAGCTTCATGGTATAGGTAGGTATACTTATGAACTTATTAAGAGAGTATCTAGTACCTCTGAACTGAATTTGAAGCTTTTGGTTAATGATGTGAACTTAGGAAAAGAAATATTTGGTGAATTCAAAAATGTTGAGTTTATTGTAATGAAAAGTAAATTTATTTCACTGCAGGAGCAGATTGAACTTCCAAGAGTGATAAACAGATATAAGGGAAAAGCTATATTTCACTCACCTTCCTTTGTAGGAAGTCCATTTATAAAAATTAATACAATAATGACAATACATGATTTGAACCACTTAAGATTCCCTCAGTTTTATAGTCCATTTCATAAATATTATTACAAATTTATAGTTAAAACTTCAGCTAGAAAAACAGCTAAGCTGTTAACTGGTTCTGAGTTTGCTAAAGATGAACTTTTAGAATGGCTAGAATGTGATGAAAGTAAAATTGTAGTGGCTTATGACGGAATAGATAAAAGATTTAGCTTGATAGAAGATAAAGATAAACTAGAAAGCGTAAGAAAAAAATACAAATTACCAGATAGATTTATTCTATATATTGGCAATCAGAAACCTCATAAGAATGTTGAGACTATAATAAGCTCAATGAAGTATATTGATGAGGTTAAGTTTGTGATAAATGGCAAAGGAAATGAATCTATTAACAAAGCAATAAGTGATAATAAGGTTGAAGATAAAATTTTGAAAATAGGATTTGTAGATGAAGAAGATTTACCCTATGTTTATAATTTAGCTACAGTATTTACGTTTCCATCTTTATATGAAGGGTTTGGTCTGCCTCCTTTGGAAGCTATGGCTTGTGGATGTCCAACAGTAGTTTCAAACACAAGTTCTTTGCCTGAAGTTGTTGGTGAGGCTGCCTTGAAGGTAGAAGCTAAGGATGATAAGGCCTTTGCTGATGCAATAAATCAACTATTAACAGATGAAAAATTAAGAGAGAACCTAATTCAATCTGGAATGGAAAGAGTAAAGAAGTTTTCGTGGGACAAAATGGTTGAGGATACAATAAAGGTTTATATGGAAGCAATGAATTAGGAATTATAATATATATTTAAATAGAGTATAGGAAAGAAGGAATGCAGATGCTATGTGCACTTATAATGGCGGGAGGCAGAGGAGAGAGGTTCTGGCCATTATCTACAGATGATAAACCTAAACAGTTTTTAAAGTTAATTGGTGATAAGACTATGCTGCAAATGACAGTAGACAGAATAAAAAGAGTCATACCAATGGATAGAATATTTATAGTAACTGGTAAAGTTTATACGGAACTTGTAAAAGAACAATTGCCAGACATTTTAGAAAGAAACATAATAGTGGAGCCAATAGGTAGAAACACAGCGCCATGCATTGCACTTTCTGCAAAGTATATAAAAGGCATATATGAGGATTCAGTTTTGGCTGTACTACCTTCCGATCATCTTGTAAAAAATGATGAGAGATTTAACGAAATATTACTGGAAGGCTATAAGTTTGTAAAAGAAAAGCCAGAAAATATCATAACTATAGGAATTACTCCTGACAGACCTGAAACAGGATATGGTTATATAAAGTACAGCAATGAAGAGGATAAGGCAGCAGCAAATGATGCCGCAATAGATGCAGAAAATTCTATCATAATGCCAGTAGAGGCATTCATAGAAAAACCTAATCTTGAAAAGGCAAAAGAGTATTTGGAAGACGGAAAATATCTTTGGAATGCAGGTATGTTTATATGGAATATAGATAATATACTAAACCTTACACAAAAACATCTGCCTGATACATACAAAATTATAGAAAGTATTGAAGTGGATGAAAAAGTATTTAATGAGGAGTGTAATGAAAAATATCCTTTAGTAGAAAACATATCAGTAGATTATGGTATAATGGAAAAGACCGAAAATATATATGTCATTCCAGGAGACTTTGGCTGGGATGATGTAGGAAGCTGGTTTGCTATAGAAAGATATAGCGATAAGGACGAAAACAATAATGTTCATAAGGGAAATATAAGTAGTATAGATTCTAAAGATAATCTGGTTATATCTACCCAAAAGCCTATTGTTGTAGTAGGGGCAGAAGAACTTTTAATTGTAGAAAGCGATGATCTCATCTTTGTTTGTAAGAAAGATCAAATAAAGAATATAAGAGAAATAAAAAAAACTATAGTTAGTAAGTAAATTTTATAAAAGTTATATTATATAAATATAGTTATATTCAAATAATAAATTACAGGTAATGTATTATGGAGGAGATAAAATGAAAAGAGCACTTATTACTGGAGTAACTGGGCAGGATGGATCCTATCTAGCAGAATTACTTTTAGAAAAAGGCTATGAAGTATATGGAATAGTCAGAAGAAAGGCTGTAGTAGATTATGGCCAAGTAGACCATATAAAAGATAAAATAAAGTTTATATATGCAGATATGACAGATATAGTATCTTTGATAAATGCAGTAAGAATCGCTCAGCCGGATGAAGTATACAATTTAGCTGCACAGTCATTTGTTGGAACTTCTTGGGAACAGCCAGTAACTACAGCAGATATAGACGGTATGGGAGTTCTTCATATGCTTGAAGCTATAAAGACAGTAAAGCCGGATGCAAGATTCTATCAGGCTTCCACCAGTGAAATGTTTGGATTAGTTCAGGCAGTACCGCAAAGCGAGACTACTCCTTTCTATCCAAGAAGCCCATATGGAGTTGCAAAGCTTTATGGTCATTGGATCACTAAAAATTACAGAGAAAGCTACGATATGTTCGCATGTTCTGGTATTCTTTTCAATCATGAGTCAGAAAGAAGAGGAAAAGAGTTCGTAACTAGAAAAATAACCGATGCTGCAGCAAAGATTAAGTTCGGTCTACAGGATACTCTTGAGTTAGGAAACTTAGATTCAAAGCGTGACTGGGGACACTCTCAGGATTATGTGAAGGCTATGTGGTTAATGCTTCAGCAGGATAAGCCAGATGACTATGTAATAGCTACTGGGGAAACTCATAAGGTTAGGGAATTCGTAGAATTAGCTTTCAAGCATGCAGGTATAGAATTAGAATGGCAAGGTGAAGGCGTTAATGAAAAGGCTATAAATAAGCAAAATGGCAAAGTAGTGGTTAAGGTTAACCCTAAATTCTACAGACCAGCTGAAGTTGAATTGCTATTAGGAGATCCAACTAAAGCTAAGAAAAATTTAGGATGGGAGCTGCACATTGCATTTGAACAACTTGTTAAAAGAATGGTAGAAGCAGACTTGCATAGTATAGAAATTGAAAAAAATATAAAGAATACATTAGGTGAGGTAGCTCTTTCTGAAAAGTAAAGGAGTGAAAGTATGAATATACTTATAACAGGAGTTGGAGGCTTTGTAAGCAAATACTTAGTTAAGCTTCTTGAAAAAGAATTTGGTAATCAAAACATATATGGAACATACTTTGGAGCAGATGATGCATCGGAATATATTTCTGAAAAAAATTTATTCCCTCTCAACATAAATGATGAAGGTGAAGTAAAGGCTGTACTGCAGAAAGTAAAACCTGATTTAATATTTCATTTGGCAGCACAAAGCTCTGCTGCTGTCTCATGGAAAAAGCCTAAACTTACCCTTGACACTAATGTATATGGCACATTAAATATATTAAATTGGATGAAAGAAGAAAATAAAGAATGCAGATTGCTTTTAATTGGAACAGGAGAAGAGTATGGTAAAATACAGACTGTCCCGATTTCAGAAGAGCATGAAGTAGAACCTCAAAATCCATATTCAATATCAAAATTAACCCAAGAAATGTTTGCAAAGCTTTATGCAAAGGCTTTTAAGCTAAATGTAGTTATGACTAGGTCCTTTAATCATATAGGTCCTCTTCAATTACCTCAATTTGTTGTAGCGGATTGGGCAAAACAGATAGTAGAAATAGAAAGAGGAATACATGAACCTATTATAAAGGTAGGAGATATAAATTTAAAAAGAGATTTTACTGATGTTAGAGATGTGGTAAGAGCATATGTTTCACTAGCTCAAAAAGGAGCATCAGGAGAAATATATAATGTTGGAAGCGGCAATGCCTATCTGCTCAGCGATATACTTGATATGCTCCTATCACTGACTAATGTTAAAATAGAAATTCAGGTGGATCAAAATAAGCTTAGACCAGCTGAAAATCAGATAATACAATGTGATTATTCAAAATTAAATAAACTGTGTGGGTGGGAACCTGAATATGATATAAAGGATACATTGGCAGATACTCTTGAGTATTGGAGAAAAACTGTATAAATTAAAACTAAAATAAAAGGACACTGATAAGTGTCCTTTTTATACTTTTTATAGTATATTTTGCTATGAAAATATACTTAACTCACTGTAATTTATATGATATAATTAATTAAATTAAAAATAAAATTATGTTTTTCATTAAAAATTAGTTGGGAGCGAGTGTAATGAAGAAAAAAGTAATTTTTATTGGAATAATTGTTGTAATTATAGTTTCTGTTTCGGCTATAATTGGAATAAAAGGTATAAGCACAAGCAGAAAAACTAGTAATAATTCATCAATTAGCCAATCCATAAATAAAACTAATGAAGATACATCTAGTAAAAACAGTGCGGATAAAGGCTCAGAAACAAGTAATGAAAATAGTAGTGATACTAGCAATAATGGAAATTCTTCTAATACAAGTTCAGATCAAAGCGCAAATAGCAGCAATGCTGCGTTAAATAGCAACACTAATACTAATTCTCAGACTAATGCTGCAGAATATAGTAAGTATGCAGAAGAAGTGGTCACAAATTTCTCTAATCTTTATTCTGCCGCTATAAATAATAGTGATATGAATACATCTATACTTGACAATGTTTTACTTCCTAATAGTGTGGCATATAATGAAGTGAAGCAAGAAGTTCAGAATTATAAAAAAAAGAATGCAAATGTTAACTTTGAGGATTTTGAAATTAATAATATAAAAGAAAAAGCAGCAGACGATTATGAAGTGACTGTAAATCAAATTCTTGCTATAACAGAGAATGGTGGCACTAGCAAGCAGGAAAACAAGGTGATATATAAGGTTAAGATAGCAAAAAATAAGGTGGGCATCTATGAAATAATAAAAGAATAGTTAAAGTAACTATAAATTCATTGTTAGAGTATATTTTAAAATGTAAATAATCTGTAAATGATACTGACATAAACTTATAAAAAATGTTATTAGTTTTACATTTTTTAAAATTAAATTAATAAATATAAAAACAGAAAAATAATAACTTCTTTTATAATAGAAAACTGAAATTATTTTGTCGATACATTACTATTTGATTTTGGTAGTTAATCAAAGAAACCTGTAGAGAATTTAAGATAGAAAGATTTAAATTAGTAAATAAGAAAATGTCATTATAAAGCTGCAATATACAAATTTAGCCATTGACGTCGTAAGCTTCATGTGTTGAAAAATCAAGGGCTTGGAGTATAATATAAAATAGGTAAACTTAAAGGGGGGAGTATGCTTAATATGTTGAATATGGAAAAAGTATTAACAGCAGAAAATTTAGAAATGGCTTTCCAGAAAAACAAAGTATATTTTGCTATAAAAAGATCCCTTGACATTATTGGATCCATCTTAGGAATAATTATTTTAAGTCCTGTATTTTTAATAACCTTTATAGCAATAAAAGCAACATCTGATGGTCCAGCTTTCTTTTCTCAAGAGAGGGTTGGCATGAATGGTCACATATTTAAAATGTACAAGTTTCGCTCCATGATAGAGGATGCTGAAAGCTTACTAGACAGCATAATTGATAAAAATGAGATGACAGGCCCCATGTTTAAGATGAAGGAGGATCCAAGGCTTACTAAGATCGGAAAGTTTCTTAGAAAGACGAGCATAGATGAGCTTCCACAGCTATTTAATGTACTTAAAGGAGAAATGTCTTTGGTAGGACCGAGACCTAATTTACCTAGAGAAGTAGAGAGATTTAATGAAGAATACAAAATTAAGCTTATAGCTAAACCTGGGCTTACTTGCTATTGGCAGGTTATGGGGAGAAGCAGTATAGGTTTTGAAGAATGGATGAGGCTAGATATGAAGTATATAAGAGAAAGAAATACTTTGGTAGATCTTAAGCTTATATTTAGAACTGTACTGGTGTTCTTTGGGGATAAGAATGCTAAATAAAAAGATAATCAAGGTTATGAAGTGAAAAATTTTAGTGGAAAAATAGGGATTAGCAACATTATAAAATAGAATTATACAGCATATTTAGAGGTGATGATATGTGAAAAAATTAAAGAGATTAAAGATATTAGTAATCTTTTTATTAACGATAAGCACAAGTGTATATGTGAATGAGCCATGGAAAGTCAGAGCTGAAACCATCAATAAAGACTTAAATAGCGATGGTGTTGTAGATATGCTGGATTATAATATTGAAAAGCAATATTATAACACAAATAATTCAATTTATGATTTGAATAAAGATGGAAAAATAGATATATATGATCTCACACTACTGTCTAAGGCTTTTGATGATAATTTTAAGGATAATGGATATTATTCCATAGGGAACACCCAAAGTAATCTTATGAATTCTTCCTATGCAGTTTATAGAGATGGATGGATTTATTACAGAAATACGCAGGAACAAAATTCTTTATATGTATCAAAGCCTAATAGTGAAAGCAGAAAAAAACTGACTGATGACCAGGTGTCAGGAATTAATGTGATAGGAGACAATATATTTTACATTAATGAAAGTGATGGAAATAAGATATATACAATAAAAAAGGATGGCACTGGAAGAAAGCTTCTTATAAATAACTCAGCCAGCAATCTTATAGTTAGCGGCGGATATATTTTTTATATAAATTCTAATAACATACGTAGGACAAGCATTGATGGAACTAATGATGTTCTGCTTACCAAGGATGCAGTAAAAAATTTTACCATAAATGCGTTAAAGCTTTATTATATAAACAATTCGGATAGTAAAATTTACTCAATAGGTATTGATGGTGACGGCAAGAACGTTGTAGAGAATAATACTGCTGTTAATTTTGCCGTAAATAATAATATGCTGTATTACATAAATGCATCGGACAATAAGATATATTCATTAAACACAGAGAATAATAGCGAAAATCTCCTTATTAATTCAAGTGCTTTAGCTATAAATTATGATGATGGAAACATTTATTACAGCAGTAAGGAAGATGGAACGCTTTATAAATATATTATAAGTACAGCTCAATGCCAGCAGATTGGAAAAGAGACAGTATCTACAGATATAGGAACTGCTAAAATATCAGTAAAAGATGGTTATGTGTTTTATACCAATGCCAACGATGAAAACAGACTTTACAGCATAATGGATGATGGAAGCAGCAAGAAGGATATGGAAACTGTAATTAATGGACAAGCATCTACCACTGTAAATTTTAGAGTTTCTCCGGACACTTCCAGTAGTATAATTACTACATTAAAAAGCGGCGACAAGGTTCAGATTTTAGGAAAGGTTCATACAAGTTCCTATAATTGGTATAAAATAATATGCACTGTTAATGGAGAAAATAAAGTAGGGTATTCTGTGCAGGATTATTTCTATGTGCTTAATGATGATAGAATGGATACATATTTAGGAGTACTTTCAGCTAAATATGAATCAAATGGTGATCCAGGTTCCATATCCAGTGGAAGCGGCGATGTAGGAGGTAAATCTTACGGGGCATGGCAATTTTCTTCTAATGTAGGTACTGTAGATAGTTTCTTAGTGTATCTTCATGATAATGAACTGAACTTCTATAACACTCTTAATTCAGCTAAGCAGGCAGATGGAGGAAGCTTCGGAAGTAATTTTGATAATGCCTGGAAGCAGATAGCAAGCAGCAATTATGTGGATTTTCTGCAGCTGCAAAAGGATTTTACAAAAACTATGTATTATGATAGAGCAGTAAAGCTTATAGAAAAAAATATGCCAGCTATAAAAGTAAGCACAGAAGGCTTCCCATATAAGAATGTGGTTTGGTCAACTGCTGTGCAGCATGGAGTAGTAGGAGCTGCAGGACCTGGTGAAGGTTCTAATAAAACTGGTGTTATAACTGCGGTTTACAATAGCATAGGCACCGGAGCTTCAGAGGATACCTTTATAAATGCTGTATATAAGGAAAGATCTAAATTTAGTGTATATTTTCCAAGCTATCCAGCAGATTCACCTGTATTAAAAGCCTTGGCTACAAGATATAAGCAGGAGTGCAATGATGCGCTTACAATGGGCGGGTATCCGACTAATCCTTAAACTTTGTATATAAAGAAACCCAAAAAGAAATTTTACTAGATTTAGAGGTGAAAAAGTGACTAATGTTTTTATAATAGGGTCTAAAGGTATTCCAGCTCAATACGGAGGATTTGAAACCTTTGTTGATAAGCTGACAGAATATAAAAAAAGCAACGAAATAAGATATCATGTTGCGTGCTTAAATAGTGATAAAGAAGAATTTGAGTATAACAGAGCGAGATGTTTTAATGTAAAAGTTAAAGATATAGGAAATGCTAAGGCGATTACCTATGATATCAAAGCTCTAAAAATATGTATTGAATATATAAAAGAAAATAAACTTGAAAATTCAATAATATATATACTTGCTTGTAGAATAGGACCATTTTTAGGTTTTTATAAAAGAAAAGCTGAAAAGTACGGCATAAAAATTTATGCTAATCCAGATGGGCATGAATGGAAAAGAAGCAAATGGAGTAAATCTGTAAAAGCATATTGGAAGTATTCTGAAAGATTAATGGTTAAAAATGCGGATTTATTAATTTGTGATTCTGTAGGTATTGAGGAATACATAAAGAAAGAATATAAAAAATATAATCCTAAAACAACTTTCATTGCTTATGGAGCTGATGTAACTAGATCAAAATTGCAAGATGATGATGAAAAGATTGTGGATTGGTATAAAAAACATTCAATTAAAGTGAATAATTATTATCTTATAGTAGGAAGATTTGTTCCTGAGAACAATTATGAGACTATGATAAGAGAATTTATGAAATCAAAAACTGAAAAAGATTTAGTTATAATCACTAATGTGACTCAAAACGATTTTTATAAAGAGTTATTAGAAAAGACCAAATTTAATAATGATAAAAGAATAAAATTCGTAGGTACTGTTTATGATCAAGAGCTTCTAAAAAAGATAAGAGAAAATGCTTATGCATATATTCATGGGCATGAGGTTGGAGGAACTAATCCATCTTTGCTCGAGGCTTTAGCAAGTACAAAGATTAATATATTATTGGATGTTGTATTTAATAGAGAAGTTGGTGAAGATGGAGCAGTATATTTCTCTAAAAAGCAAAATGATTTATGGTGTGAGATAGGAAAAGCAGAAAAGCTTTCTTTAGAAGAAATTGATGTACTATCAACGATAGCAAAAAATAGAATTGAGGGCGAATATTCATGGGATGCTATAGTAAATAGATATGAAAAATTATTTAAAATATAATATAATTATATTTTTGTTGGGGGAATGTTTATGAAAACAAAAGAAATACATGATGATAAAATGGAGATAATAAACAAGTTAGATGAGAATATAGCTGATGATAATTTATATAAAAATGTATGCATCTTCGGACAGGGATTTGTTGGACTTCCATTGGCTTTAAGTTTTGCTGTAAGAGGCTGTAATGCTATCGGGATAGATGTTGACAATAAATTAGTTCAAGATACAAATGAGGGAATAACTCATCATACAGAAAAATTCTATGATATAACAATACAAGATATATTGAGATTACAGTTACACAATAAAAAATATAAAGCTACTACTGATGCAGCGAAGGCACTTAAAAATTGTAATAATATAATAGTTACAGTAGGTATACCTATAAAAGACAATAATTACATAATGAATTATCTTGAAGATGCTTGTGTTACTATAGGAAAAAATATGAAAAAGGGCGATTTGGTAATAATAAGAAGTACTGTGATACCAGGAACCACAGAAGACTTCGTTTTACCGATTTTAGAAAGAGAATCTGAGCTTAAGGCAGGAGTGGATTTTTATTTAGCATATGCTTCAGAAAGAATTGCTGAGGGAAAAGCTTTTGATGAATTTGCTAATATGCCAACTTTAGTTGGTGGTATAAACAATGTAAGTATTGAAAGAGCTAAGGGATTGCTCTCAATTGTATGTAAAGCCGATGTTATAGAAGCTAGTGATATGAAAGTTGTAGAGACTACTAAAGTATTTGAAAATGTCCAAAGAGATGTTAATATAGCTATGTCTCAGGAATTTGCTAGATTTACAGAAGCCATAGGAATTGATATCTTTGAAGTTGTTAAACTGGCAAATACGCATAAGAGAGTAAATTTATTAACTCCTGGACCAGGTGTAGGAGGATATTGTATTCCAAATGCTTATCATTATATTGCGCCTAAAGCTGAAAGTGTAGGAATAAGTATGGATTTGCTAAAGTTAGCAAGAGAAAAAAATGCTAGTATTCCTGATTTTATAGTAGATAAATTAGCAGAATTACTTAAATCAGTAGGTAAAGATTTATCAAAAAGTAAGATTGCAGTGCTTGGTCTCGCAATGAAGGATTATTCAAATGATGATAGAATAAGTCCTCCAGTAGATATATGTAATATACTTATAGAAAAAGGAGCTGAAGTTAAGGCTTTCGATCCGGTAGTTCCAACTAAATATTCTTTTAAAGTTGAAACTCAAGAGGATGCAGTGGATAAAGCTGATGCGATTTTGATATTAGCTAAACAAGAAGGAATAAATGTTGATGATTTGAAAGCTAGTGTTAGTATTATGAATGAAAAATCAATAATAGTTGATACAAAAGGGATTTTTAAAGAAAATAAATTATACGAATCTGGAATTAAATATTGGAGTATATAAAACTATTACATGTAATTAGAAAGGTAAAGTAAATGTGATATATATATTAAAAAAAATTAAAAATAAAAGCATATCAGATATTATAAAATTAGTATCATTAAAAATTATTTTTAGATTTGAATGTTTGCTTTTTAAGCTTAATAAAAAAGTTAATTCGAAAAAAAAAGATTTTGCTAAATTTGCGCCAAATAATGCTAAATTTATTTATTATGAAAATATAAACCATGTACAAAAATATTTGCAACATGAAAATATAGAAAAAATAATTTTAGATGCTGATAGAATATGTAGTCATATATTTAATTTATTGGGTTCAGGAGATATTAGGGTTGAAGAAAAAATTCCATGGAATGAAGATTTTAAGACAAATTTTATTTGGGAAAATAAATTTTATAAACTAATAAAAATAGTAAATATTTTTGATAATGCGGATGTAAAAGTACCATGGGAACTTTCAAGGTTTCAGCATTTGTTTACGTTAGGAAAAGCATACCAGTTAACTAACAATGAGAAATATGCATTAGAGTTTAAAAATCAAATAGAAGATTGGATTTTATGCAATCCTTTTAAAAATTCTGTAAATTGGACCTGCTCAATGGAAGTAGCGATTAGAGCTGTGAATTGGATCTGTGTATATCCTTTTTTTAAAAAATCTAAAAGCATAAAATCAATATTTTGGAATGATTTTAACAAAACATTATATGATCACGGAAAATTTATTTATAGTAATCTTGAAAACAAAGGGGTCTTAACAAATCATTATATAACGGATTTAGCTGGTTTAATATGGTTGGGTATATATTTTAATGGATATTCCAACGGCAATGAACATATAAAATGGCTTAGAACAGGTATAATTGAATTTGAAAAACAATTATTTATTCAAGTTAATTTAGATGGGACAGATTATGAAGCTTCTACCTCATATCATAGATTGGTTACAGAAATATATATATACACAGCGATATTTTGTAAGATAAATGATATAAAATTTACTACTGAATTTTATAAAAAAATAGAACAAATGTGTAACTTTATAAAAGATATTATTAAGCCTAATGGGGTAAGCCCGATTATTGGCGATTCTGATGATGGAAGATTTATTATATTTTCTAATTATAATACCTGGATAAAAAATGATTTTAGATATATATTATCTGTATCTGGAGAATTTTTTAATCGAGATGATTTTAGATATTTAGCTAAGAATCAAACAGAAGAAGCCATTTGGTGTACCAGTGCTATAAAAAAAGTGGAAAAATATGTGTTGGAGTGTAAATCCTCTTGTTATGAAAATGGAGGATACTATATTTTAAAAAATAAAGTTTTTTTTTGTATCATAAGGTGCGGAAAATTAGGGTGTAATGGAGAAGGAGGACATAGCCACAATGATCAATTAAGTGTTGAAATAAATGTAAATGGCAAGGATTTATTTTTAGATCCAGGAACTTATACGTATACAGCTAATTATAGACTAAGAAATCAATTTAGAAGTACTAAGATGCATAATACATTTATTTTAAATAAATATGAACAAAATAATATAGATGAACTTAATTTGTTTTCTATGAACGAACGAACGTATGCTAAGTGTGATATGTTCGAAAATAATATTTTTGTAGGTAAACACTATGGGTACAAAGATGAATTTGGTATAGTTCATTTAAGAAAAGTAGCTTTATATGATAACTATTTATTAATAGAAGATATGATTGATCAAAAATTATCAAAACGTCAATTTACGGGATATGTAAATTTTTCGTTGCCAAACAAAAATCAAATTTTTTGTAACAATAATAAAATTATATTTGATAATATAAAAATAGAATTTAATACTAGTAATTATGAAATTGTTGATAGTGAAATATCAAGTTCATATGGTAAAAAGACACCTTGTAAGAGTTTGAAAATATATGCAAAAAAAAATGTTAGTATAGTAACAAAAATATATTTGTAGTAATAAAATCATTACAATAGATTTGGGGTTAATAAAATGGTAATTGTATTATTTTTGATATTGATAATTATTTCAATTATATTTGGAGAAATCATAGCGAATAAAAATGATAAAGTAAGAAAAAAGTATTTTCTTATTGTGATAATTTTTGTAAGTTTAATTAATATAAATTTAAACATAGGGTACAGTATTAATGGAAAAATATATATTCCTAGTAGTCTAATTATTATTTTTGT
The DNA here is from genome assembly GCF_032335695.1 of Clostridium sp. 19966. Lineage (NCBI taxonomy): Bacteria > Bacillati > Bacillota > Clostridia > Eubacteriales > Clostridiaceae > Clostridium > Clostridium sp. 19966. The sequence continues at coordinate 160,186 of NZ_JACTOJ010000004.1, read as the reverse complement.
ATATCTGATATTATCTATAAATATAAGCATTAAAAATAAAAAAATGAGATATTTCAATGAAATGTTTTTGGTAATATATGCCATATTTGCGTTTCAAAATATTTATTTAGATATAATTGATAAAAATACTTATGTATATATGTTAAGCGGATATATCTTAATACAATTATTATTTAATTTTTTTTATTTAAATCAAAATCATTATAACAGCCGTATTTTATATAAAATAGTCATTAGCATAGCTATATTTAATTTTATTTTATCATTAATGCAAGTTATAACAGGTGAATCTTTATTGTTAGGCGGTAACACTGATATAACCTATGGAGTAAATGAATATGCGGTAAATAGAGCAGTTGGATTCGTTGGATCTAATAATGGCGCAGGTAACTTTGCAGCTATTTTATTTCCTATATTACTTTATAAATTTTTGGAGAAAAAATCTTTTATAAATTTTATAGCGTTATTAGGAAATGTAATATTTGCAATAATAACATTTACTAGAATTGGTTATTTAGCAATTCTTATAGAATTTGTAGTTTTTTTAGTAATGGGCATTGAAAATAAGAAAAAAAATATTAGTAGAGCAAAAATATTGTTTATAGCTAGTTTATTTGCAGGAATTGTAATGCTACTTTTTGGTAATCAATTAATTGATATTTTGTTTATAAAAAGAGGAACTACTGAATTATCTAGATTTAATCAATTTAATATAGTTTTAATGTCTATTAAAACTATAAATCCATTATTGGGAATGGGTGCAGGTCAATATGTTTACTATATTTCTAAATATTATGGCATAAATGACATAGTTATACATTCTCAATATTTAAATGCTTTAGCTGAAACAGGAGTAATAGTGTTTGGTGTATTTATAGTGATAAATATTTATATTCTTATTAAAGCTACTAAAAATGCTAAAATTAAATGGATTCCAATAGCTACTTTTTTAGGAAACTTAATATGTATTAATTTTAATCCTAATGAATATTATGTTGTTAATATTTTTATGTATTATACTATAATGTTTCTACTGATATTTGCAAATGAAAAGCAATGTATAGAATAAATTTATAAAAGGTGATTAATTTGGACAATGTATTATTTTTAACAGATTATATAGAAGGTCAGCCCGTTGTTGCATCAATAAGATATGAAGAATTAATGCTTTATTTTCAAAAAAAATTTAACATATTTGTTGTGAATGATAATAAATATGGTAGCTATAATAGTGAATTTGGAGTTGAAAATTTTAAATTTATAACAGAGAGAAAAATCAAAAATTTTAAACAAAAAAATCAAGAGTATAATCAAAATGTTTTTAAAATTAAAATAAAAAAAATGGTAAAGAATAAATATATAAAAAAAATTTATAAATATGTTATGTTTAATAATAAAAAGTTTTTTTTAAGCAATAGAAAATTACTACAAAAATTAAATAGTCTTATACAGGAAAAAGAAATCAAATATATATTTATTACGGTACCTGACATTTACGTTATTTATATTGCTGACTATTTAAAGCGCAAAAATAAACAACTTCAAGTTATTTCAGAAATAAGAGATTTGATTGTTAATAAAATTTTTATTGAAAATGGGATTCCTAAATCAATACTTAAAAATGCAGAAAAAATTATGCTAAAAACTTCTAACGAAATTATAGCTCTATCTGATGGAATAGAGAATGAGTATAAAGTTAAGTTTAAGAATAATATTGTTATAATAAAAAATGGTTATAATGAGGAATTATTTAAAAGATTTAGTTATAGAAAACTAGAATTAGATGATAAAAAAACATTAATATTTTCGCATGTTGGATCAATATATACGGGAAGAAATATTAGCGAATTTATTGCTGCATTATATGAACTAAATTTAATAATACATAAAAAAATTATTTTTAATATAATCGGATATGTAGATGATCAAGGCATCATTGATATAAGTAATGTGAAAAAAAAGTATAATAATGAAAATGTACAAATAAATATTTTGGGAAGTATGGAGCATTCAAAAGCAATAGAGGCAATGTTTGATTCAGATATTTTAGTTATAATAACTCATCAATCTGGAAGTGAATATGCTATACCTGGAAAAACCTTTGAATATATAGGTGCATGTAAACCTACAATTGCTGTTACTAAGGATCTACCATTAATCAATCTGATTAATGGTAGATATGGAGAATGCGCAGAACATAATAAACAAGATATTGTGGAAAAAATAGTTGAAATAATAAGAAAAGATTATAATTTCGAAAACAGAGAGATATATTCAAGGCGAATCCAAGCTTCAAAAATTATTGATGAAATTAATAAAAATTAACAGGAGTGATATTATTGGTAATAATTCATTATACTTTAGGATTACCGCCTTATAGGACTGGAGGGTTAACTAAATATTCTATTGATTTAGCAACTGAAGAAGCTAAGCATAATGAAGTATATATTTTATTTCCAGGAAGATATACTGCTACTAGAAGAACAAAAATAAATTTTTATAAGTCATTTAAAGGCATAAAGTGTTATGAAATATATAATCCGCTTCCTGTATCATTAACTTTTGGAATAAAGCGGCCGCAAAATTTCATGGAAAAACAAAGTAAAGAAGTTTTTAGGCAAGCGTTATTAAAACTTAAGCCGGATGTAATACATATACATACTTTAATGGGATTACATATAGAGTTTTTGCAAATTGCTAAGCAAATGCAAATAAAGTTGCTTTATACAACTCATGATTACTTTGGAATTTGCCCTAAAGTGAATCTATTAGACTTTGATAGTAAAATATGCATTAATTATGGTGATGGGAAAAGATGTGCTGAATGTAATAAAAGTGCTATTTCAACTACAAAAATAAAAATAATGCAAGGTGGTATATATAGGAAATTTAAGGATACTAGCATAATAAAATATATTCGTAATAAACAGAAGAAAAATATTCGTGAAGAAAAAAAGATAAGTTTACCAATAGATATTAATGAAGAAAGAGGAAAAGGCTATATTTCATTAAGAAATTATTATTTATCAATGCTTAGAATTATAGGAAATATTCATTATAATAGTGCATTATCAAAAAAAATTTATAATCAATACATTGATATTAAAGGAGAAATCATTAATATATCCCATGCTGATATAAAGAATAATAAAAAGATAAGAAGTTATAAAGATACTGAACCCTTAAAATTGCTATTTTTGGCTGAAACTGAAAAATATAAAGGATTTGATTTATTAATAGATTCATTATACAGATTGGTAGATAATAATAATTGGATTTTATCTGTTTGGGGAAATACAATTGAAATGGATTGTGGAAAAATTAGTGATAGGGTTATATTTAATGGAAGATATAAATATGAAGATTTATCGAAAATATTTCAAGAAAATGATATATTGGTCGTTCCAAGTATATGGCCGGAGACATTTGGATACACAGTTTTAGAGGCTATAAGTTATGCTTTTCCTGTAATTGTTACAGACAATGTAGGAGCTAAAGATATAATCCAAGATCAAAAAACAGGATTTATAGTTTCGGCTAATCAAAAAGACATATCTATATTGATAGAAAAAATTATAAATAGTAGGATATTACTAACGCATATTAATAAGAATATATATGAAAATAATGACAAAAATGAATTTTATAATCATTATAAAGCTATTATAGAGTACTATAATAAAATATAAAATTCTTAAATGAGGAATAACATGAAGAAGTCATATAAAAAAATATTATATTTGGGAAGTTTTTCACCCCCAATAGGAGGTGTTACGGTTTTAAGTGCTCAACTGTATGAGTATTTAAATAAAAAAAATATACAAATTGATTTGATTGATTTTAACAAAAGGAAAAATATAAAGTTATTAAAAAGCTTTTTATCAAGTATATTAAAATGCGATGTTGTCACATTTCAATATGGCAACATAATAAGTTATTATGGAAAAAGAGAAATAATTTTATTTGTAATAGCAAAAATATTACGAAGAAAAATTATATTTAGATGTTTTGGTGGAAACGCAAGCGAAAGATATAAAAAGTATAGTACACTAAAAAAGTTATTATTAAAATATACGTTTTTAAGTTCTGATGTTATATTCTTCGAAACGATAGAAAATCTTAATTATTTTAAAAGTATTACTAAAAAAAATAATATATTTTGGTTTCCCAATAATAAATACTATAATAATGATGTAATTATTGAAAAGCGAAAAGCAAAAAGATTTTGCTTTTTTGGACAAATTAAGTCTTCAAAGGGAATTTATGAAATTTATAAAGCATGCAAAAATATTTTTTGCGACATTGAAGTTCATTTATATGGTCCAATAGGATTTGATATAGATAAATCAATAATTAACGAACTGGAAAAATATTCAATCGCACGATATATGGGTAATGTAGAATCTAGTATGGTAATGGATGTCATGAATACTTATGATGTATTATTATTACCAACATATTATGATGGAGAAGGATATCCTGGTTGCATTCTTGAAGCTTTTTCTTTAGGTATACCTGTTATAAGTACTAATTGGAAAAGCATACCTGAAATAGTTGATGAAAGTTGCGGGGAATTAATAGAGATTAAAAACTATGAAGAGCTAAGAAAAAAGATTATTAGCTATAATACAAATGATAAAGTATACAATGAAAAAAGAATAGGTGCATTGAAAAAAGCAAAGCAATTTGATAGTGTTTATTGGAATGAATTTTTTGTTGAAAAGTATAAGAATATTTACAATAAGAGGTAAAAGTACATGATTAAAGTAAGTGTGTTGATGCTTGTATATAATCATGAAAAGTATATAGAACAAGCATTGCAAAGTATATTAATGCAGAAAACAAATTTTCAGTATGAAATAGTTATTGGAGAAGATTGCTCTAAAGATAAATCCAGAGAGATTATTGAGAAATATGAGAAAATGTATCCGAAGGTAATAAAATTGATAAAGCATAGTAAAAATATTGGACCAGCATTAAATTTTATGTCTGCATATAAAGCTTGTATCGGTGAATATATAGCTATGATTGAAGGTGATGACTTTTGGGTAACAGATGATAAGCTTCAGAAGCAAGTTGATTTCTTAGATTCTAACATTGGCTATTCAGGGTGCTTTACTAATGCTAATGTGATATATGAAGAAAGTCCTGAGGATAACGAATTATTTATAAAAAAAATTAAAAAGAATCATTTTTCAACTAATGATTTATTAATAAAAAATGTTATACCAAATTTAACTACATTAGCTAGAAGAAGTATAGTACAAGAATTTCCTGAGTGGTATAGTAAGTTATTTATTGGAGATTGGCCTTTGCATATAATGAGATCAAAGTATGGAGAGTGGTCATATATAGATGATGTAACATCTACTTATCGTAAACATATAGGAGGTATATCGAATAAATCTGGAACACCTATATGGTATAATAATATTATTAGCATGTATATTAATATCAATAATTTTTTAGATTGTAAATATGATAAAATTATAAGAAAGCAATTAGCAAAATACTACGCATATCAATCTATGGCATATATGAAAATCAACGATTTTAAGGAAGCTAAAAAATGTTATTTTGAGAGCTATAATTATAGCATAATTGATAAATATTCTTTATATGTTAGGAGTAAATGCATGGCCTATTATATATTAAAGATATTGCATTTAAAGTAGGAAAGGATGTATAAATATGATAAATGTTACGAAAACTCACTTACCAAGTATTGAAAAATATAAAGCATATATTGATGAGATATACAGTAGTGGATGGTTAACAAACAATGGACAATTTGTTAGAAAGCTTGAAGAAAAACTAAAGGAGTACCTAGGTGTTAAATATATTGTGTTAGTTTCAAATGGAACTTTAGCATTACAAATAGCTTATAAAGCGTTAGAATTAGAGGGAGAAGTAATAACTACACCTTTTACATTTGTGGCAACTACCAGTAGTTTAGTTTGGCAAGGATTAACACCTAAATTTGTTGATATTGATAGAGATACTTTTAATATAGATTATAGAAAAATCGAAGAAAGCATAACTGAGAAAACTTCTGCTATAGTACCAGTTCATGTATTTGGTAATGCTTGTGAAATAGAACGAATTAGCACTATAGCTAAAAAGCATAAATTGAAGGTAATATATGATGCTGCACATGCATTTGGAGTAAAATATAAAGATAAAAATATACTTAATTTTGGTGATATATCAACTATTAGTTTCCATAGTACTAAATTATTCCATACAATTGAAGGTGGAGCTATAGTTGTAAATAGCAAAGAAATGTATGATAAAGTAAAACTATTAATTAATTTTGGAATACCGGGTACAGACCAAATTACAGGAGTAGGAATAAACTCCAAAATGAATGAATTTGAAGCTGCAATGGGATTATGCATGTTAGATGACTTAGAAAAGATACATAATAAAAGGAAAATTGTATTTAATTATTATATGGATAATTTGCCTAATGGTTTAGAATATCAAAAAATAAATGATGATTGTACAGCTAATTATGCATATTTTCCAGTACTATTTAAAAGTGAAGAGTTGCTGTTAAAAGTTATAAAAAATTTGAATTCAAGAGATATTTTTCCGAGACGTTATTTTTATCCATCTCTCGAAACTTTAGATTATATAGAAAATTCATTTGATATTTCCACTTCTTCGGATATATCTAAAAGAATATTATGTCTCCCAATGTATGATACATTAAGTATTGAAGATTTGAGATTAATAACTTCAATTATAAAGGAGTCATTACAATGAAACTTGCAATAATGCAGCCTTATTTTTTACCTTATTTGGGTTACTTTCAACTTATACATTCAGTTGATAAATTTGTTATTTATGATGATGTTCAATTTATAAAAGGTGGATGGATTAATAGAAATCAAATACTTGTTAATTCCAAAGCAAGTATGTTTACATTAAGAATAAAAAAAGATTCTTTTACAGCAAAGATTAATGAAAGGCAGCTAGTAGATAATTATAAATACGAAAATGGCAAAATTTTAAAATCAATTGAGCTAGCATATAGTAGAGCACCTTACTATAATGAGGCATATCAACTAATTTATGATATTTTATGTTTTGAAGAGTTAAATTTATCGTTATTTATTATAAACAGCTTAAAGAGTGTTTGTAATTATATAGGTATAAATACTGAATTTCAAATTTCTTCTCATATAAATAAAAATGATGAACTTAAAGGACAAGATAAAGTTATAGATATATGCCATGGGATTAAAGCTAATCAATATATAAATGCAATTGGTGGCATGTCATTATATTCAAAAAAATTTTTTGAATATAATGACATAGAGTTAAAGTTTATAAAATGTAAGGAATATGAATATGAACAATTTAAAGATAAATTTGTTCCAAATTTATCAATAATTGATTTAGTGATGTTTAATTCAAAGGAAAAATTATATGAATTAATAAATAATTATGAATTAATATAGAAAAGAGTGGATTTAGATGATATATTTAAGAGAAATTCAGTTGCAAGATATATCAGTTATTAATAAATGGAGAAATGATAATGAAGTAGTAGACTTATTGACAGCTAATTTTAGATATGTGAATATGGATACTGATTTAAAATGGTATGAAAATTATATGCAAAATCGAAATTCACAAGTAAGATGCAGTATTTGCTTAGAGAGCACAGATAAGGTTATAGGAGCAGTATATCTTACAGGAATAGATTATATCAATTCAAGTTGTGATTTTGGAATAATGATTGGCGATAAAGAATATTGGAATAAAAAAATAGGAACAATTGTAATAAAAAAAATCTTAAATCATGCTTTTAATAATATTGGATTAAATAGAATATCTTTAGTGGCACTTGAGGATAATAGCAGGGCTATAAATGTATATCAAAAGGCGGGATTTATAAAAGAAGGCATTGCAAGACAAGCTATCTATAAAAATGGTAAGTTTAAAAATTTAATATATATGTCTATTATAAAGGAAGATTACATAAAATTACCGGAGGATAAATAATTTGTTTAAGAAAATAAATAACAAAAGAGTATTTAAGAATGTTATATATATATCTACATCTAGATTTCTTAAATATTTTTTTATGTTAATATTTACCATGCTTAGTGCAAGATATTTAAAAACGGACAATTATGGGCTATTATCATACTATCTATCTACTTTAAGCATAATAGCCTTATTTTTTACTTTTGGATCAGATACATATATTGTTCTTCAAATATCTAAAGATATTGGAAAAGCTGATAGATATATTTCTCAAAACATAGTAAATAGAAATTTTTTAATGATTTTTGTAACCATTGGTATTGTAATATTAAACAATTTTATTTTAATTATACCATTTAATTTGGTTGTATTGTTACTTTATTTATCGTATATATTTGATAGTTATAGAACGGTTGCAGATGGATATTATCAGGCTGTAGAAAAAATGCAATATATTTCCTATATTGAAATTTTAAGATCAATATTACTATTAGCATTTCTAATAATATCTATGTATTTAAAAGGTGGAATTTATGGTTTAGCATTTTCATATTTTTTTAGTACTATGATTTCATTAATAATTAGTTATTATATAATGTTCTTTAAATTAGGTGTTAAATTATATAAAAGTAAATTATACGATATTGTGCTGCTTATAAAAAATAGCACTCCTTATTTTATTAATGCTTTAGTAAATGTAATTGCTATGCAACTAGACGTTATTATGATAAATAATTTATCAGGTAATATAGAAACTGGCTATTATAATAGTGCCAAAAAACTTATAAATATAGTTTTAATAATTCCAGGAATAGTAACTACAGTATTACTTCCAAGATTAAGTAATAAAAAAATATCAAAAAATAAAAATAAAAAAATTATGCTATTAATTTTTATTATAGGGCTTATAATAGGAAGTATGACATTTTCCATATCTAAATTTATAATAGAGTTGTTGTATGGAGAGCAGTATATTAAGTCTTATTATACTTTAAATACATTTTCAATGGGGTTTCCGTTGATATTTTTAAATTATTATTTAAGTGCTGTATTTATAGCTAATGGTAAACAAAAATTCGTTTTGAACATTAATATATTAACTTGTATATTAAATGCTATTGTTAATTATTTTTTAATACCTAGATACGGTTCTAACGGAGCAGCAATTGCAACTATATCAACTATGCTATTTGGATTTATCTTATATTTAATATATTACAAAAAGTACGTTGATTTGATTTTTTGTAAGGCAAAAAAAAGCAATTAAAAATTGTAACTTATTTAGCAATGATATACACTTTTTTCGCAATTTGTTTAAGTACTTAGCATAATCACAATTTAACCATTAAATAAGATGGTGGAGTATTTGTTCGTATATATAAAATATTAGAAAGTGGTAGCAGCAAAGGTTATAGAATTATGGAAGCCTTCCAAGGCTAATAAATTAGAATCATTTCCCTACCTTGAGTTTTTAGAAGAATATCTTCCATGGATTCAATCTTTCTAAAAAATAATTAGTAAAAATTACGTGGCTGTTGCTCTATGCGACAGCCACGTAATTTTTTAATATACACAGTATATTTTAGTTTTTACAATTTAAACTTTATTGTAAAACTTCCAGTGAGTCAATAGCTTGATAACAATTTTTAGCGGAAGCATTCTTATTGCTAGAAACTTGAATTTTTACAGTATGAGTACCAGAAGAGAGACCAGTCTTCTCATAAACAACCTTTTTAAATGTGTTAGAAGCTGAATAATTATCAATAGTTGTAGAATTACCATCAATAGTAACAATAGCATTACCGATATTAGGACCAGCTAATCCATACCATCTAAAACCAGTACCAGTGAAAGAGAAAGAAACATAACTTCCATTGGAGTTAGAGATTTTAGCAGAACCACCGCTATATCCTGAATTAGATTCAGAAGACCAAGTACCAACATAGGTTAAATTAGAATTAGTTTCTTCATAAGAACCAACTGATAAAGCAGTAGATGAAGAATCATTTAAAATTTCTAGAGAGTCAATAGCTTGATAACAATTTTTAGCGGAAGCATTCTTGTTGCTAGAAACTTGAATTTTTACAGTATGAGTACCAGAAGAGAGGCCAGTCTTCTCATAAACAACCTTTTTAAATGTGTTAGAAGCCGAATAATTATCAATAGTTGTAGAATTGCCATCAATAGTAACAATAGCATTACCGATATTAGGACCAGCTAATCCATACCATCTAAAACCAGTACCAGTGAAAGAGAAAGAAACATAACTTCCATTGGAGTTAGAGATTTTAGCAGAACCACCGCTATATCCTGAATTAGATTCAGAAGACCAAGTACCAACATAGGTTAAATTAGAATTAGTTTCTTCATAAGAACCAGCTGATAAAGCAGTAGATGAAGAATCATTTAAAATTTCTAGAGAGTCAATAACTTGATAACAATTTTTAGCGGAAGCATTCTTGTTGCTAGAAACTTGAATTTTTACAGTATGAGTACCAGAAGAGAGGCCAGTCTTCTCATAAACAACCTTTTTAAATGTGTTAGAAGCCGAATAATTATCAATAGTTGTAGAATTGCCATCAATAGTAACAATAGCATTACCGATATTAGGACCAGCTAATCCATACCATCTAAAACCAGTACCAGTGAAAGAGAAAGAAACATAACTTCCATTGGAGTTAGAGATTTTAGCAGAACCACCGCTATATCCTGAATTAGATTCAGAAGACCAAGTACCAACATAGGTTAAATTAGAATTAGTTTCTTCATAAGAACCAGCTGATAAAGGTTGAATTGAATTTATACTCACTGTATAATCCGTACTTGTATATCCAATAGCACTTCCGTTAGAATCTGAAAGCTTAATTCTCACATTGTTTCCTGTTGCAGATAGATCATCATTTGTGCTGATTGTTTTTAGTATCTGACTTCCAGCTTTTTTTGCTGTTGCATTTATAACAAAAAGCGTAGAAGCAGCTGTTGTTGTTAGTCCTGATCTGTTCCCTTGCAATGTTGTAAAAAATTCAACATAGCCTGAGGAAGCTTGACTGCTGTTGTAGCTAGGATTTGTAGTCTCTGAACCCCATGCAGTTCCTTGACTAACACTGTTTACTGAAAAAAGGGAAGAATCAAATTTAAAATCCATAGATGCTCCATATAGATCCTGAACTTGTCCCAGATTAACATAAATGTTGAAGGTATCTCCTACATTTACTGTAGATTTGTCTACACTATAAGAGATAGTGGTATTTGTAGCAGCTTGTACTTTTAAAGCACTTGGAAAAATAGTTGCTGCAAAAAGAAAAATAATAGTGATTGTAGATAGTTTAAATATTTTGCTTTTTCTCACGTAAAAACCCCCTTAGGAAATAAATTCTATCTAATTATATCAGATTTAATTGTAAAATAAAATAAAATATGAAAAGTTTGCAGCTAAAATGTTATATATTACATTAAATTTTTTACATAATTTTAATATTATAATATTTTTTATTATATATTTTTACAAAAGTATTTAATTTATGATGTATTTGATATATAATACCAATATGTGTTTATAATTGCGGAGGTGTTAACTTGAAAAAAACTAAATTTTTATCCATGTTTATGGCGTTTTCATTTATTTTATTAGCTGAACCATTACAGCTTCCCTTTGAAAGAATAAGTGTACAAGCAGCTGAAGCTCAGCCAGAAGATTATACTACCAACAATAAAACAGTAAATATCAGTACAAGTATTGTTAATACTTATAAAGATTACGCTGTCTTGTTTAATTCAGATGCATTAACTCTTGTGAATGATAAAGGGCAAAATGCTATAGCAAACACGGATGGTATGGCATTGCTAAATGTATATGGTAATACAGCTTATATTTTAGGATATGATGAAAGTTTAAAGACTGTAAACCTAGATACTTCTTCGGTCAGCAGCAGTACTTTACCAGATTACGGGGTAGGTACATATTTCGTAGCTGGACAAGGTGTTGATTCCAAAGGTATACTTTGGCAGATGATTGATGTTGGTTCAGGAAGTTCTGAAGCTTACTACATAATAAGATTAGATATTAATACTATGAAATATATAAAATACAAAATTGATACCTCAAAGTTTGGACAATCACCGGAAAATGTGCGTTTTTGTAAGGATGGGCATATATGGTTTCAAACTGGAGATAGAGCTATTAATAATGTAACCTTTGATGGCAGTAACATAAAATTAAATTCCTATACAACTGATATAGATTTATCTTCTTATGCTGCTTATGATATTGACAGCAAGGGAAATTTATGGTTTGAAGATGCCTCTAAAGACTTGAGTTCTGGTATTACTGAATTTTCTTTAAGCGGCAACGCTTTTACTATGACAAACATGTACGATACCTATAACGAAAATTATAGCTATGATTTCGATGTGTTAAAAATAGATGATAATGATAATGTTTGGTGTGTGGCACTTCCTACTGGTTCAAATTACAGCTACAGCTATTTAAGCGAGATACAGAATGGAACCATTATACCAAGATATAAATTTAAGAACAATAGTGATGTAACTAATTATGTTCAAGTGCAAAATGAAAACAGAATAGCTGTTGCAGGAACCTATATTACTCAAACCTCCAGTGGAGATTATAATGACTATACTATAGTAACCAATATAAATAAGGCTACAACTCCTCAAATCAACTATGATCTAAATGGTGATGGAACAGTTGATTCTAAGGATTTGGCTCTTTTATCAAAGAGTTATAATGCTAAAACAGGTGCTAGTAATTATTCTGCCAGCTATGATTTTAATAGTGATGGAATAATAGATATCTATGATATAACATTATTATCAAAACAAATGAAATAATAAATTATAATGATTTGATGGCTCCAAGCTGTCAAATCATTTTTTATCAATGCTATTGTAAATAAATATTAAAGAGCGTTTTAAATCGATAGATTAATGTAGGAGGAGAATGGTTTGAAAAAAATAAGCTATTTATGTGTAGTGGTATTATTATTTAATTTAATGTTTCTTAATAAAATAACTGTTAATGCTGATTCCAGCAGCTTGGTGATTCGCTCTATAACTGTAGACAAAAATCAGGCTACAGGCGGAGATGATGTTAAAATATCAATTGATGCTGCTGATTCCAAGGATGGAATAAAATATATTGAAATATATTATGCAGCACCCTCTGGAAAAACTATTAAGAAGGTTGTAGCAAACCCATCCGATGGAATGTATGAAGGGACTATTCATGTCAATAATTATGATGAGGCTGGGAAAAATTCTATTCAATATATTCTTGTTTGTAGTAATAACAATGGTATTACAGATATTATTAACAACCAGGTTAACCATAATCCTAATCCAAGGACTCAAGATTTTAGTTCGGGTGACTTTATGGTTTATGGAACTAAAGAGGATACCGAAGCACCTAAGATTGAGAGTATAAGTGTAGATAAAGCTATAGCTACTGTGGGTGAGACGGTAAAGGTCTCAGCTAAAGTAACAGATGATTCTTCTGGAGTTAATACAGTAAGAATAAGATATGAAGCAGAAAATGGTGACAGGTGCTATGAGGGTTACATGAAGCTTGTTAATGGAGTTTATGAAATGGATATAAAAATTGGCCAGTATGATGATAATGGAATGATGAAACCTTACAGCATAGAGGTTTGTGATAACTTAAACAATAAGAGGACAGTATATAATAGCAATATATTTACTAGTACTAAATATGAAACTCAAGATTTTAGTTCCGGAGATTATACGGTAATAAGGTCGGTGGATGTAAATGGAGATGGAACAATAGATGGCAAAGACTTGGCACAGATATCACAGCACTACAATTTAAAAAGTACTGACAGCAATTGGGACAATAAATATGATATAAATGGGGACAACATAGTTGATGTTTTTGATATAACTCTTTTATCTAAAAAAATTAATTAATAGAGCATTAAAAAATGATTTGATAATAATTTTTATCAAATCATTTTTTGTTACTAAAATTTTGGTCGGATTTTACATAAAAGTATTGAAAAATGTATAAAAATCTGTATACTAAATTTATGACATGGAGGTGGTGTATCTGAAAAAGGTTAAATCTTTATCAATTTTCTTGCTTTATTTTTTTATTTTGGCTGCTTTTCCGCTGCCAACAGTAGTAAACAGTATAAAGGTTCAGGCAGCAACAAATACTAGTGTTGATTATACGTCAAACTCTAGTAAATTGGACTTGTATACATATGATTCGGCTATATACAAAGATTATGCAGTAATTATGACAAATGATAGTGTTTATCTGGTTAAGGATGGAGTGAATAAAAAGGTTGGAACTAGAACGCTAAGAGATATTTTCTTAGGCATAGCTGGAGATAATGCTTATTTTCTTTCTGACAATTCCACTAGTCAAGGTGAAATTTACTCAGTGCTGACCATAAATCTAAGCACTGCAACCCAAAATTCAAGCCAAATTTCTTCTGCTACTGATTATTCATTATTTGGTAATACAATAGATAATCAGGGAAATGTGTGGCTGGCTACAGGAAAATATAACGAGCCCAATGCTCCAAATGATTATTATATTATGAGAATTAATTCTTCTAATTCATCTGACTATGAGATGTACAAGACTAGCTCTGCTGAGCATTCTGCTGCTCCGACTAACCTTACTGCAGATAAGAATAATAATGTGTGGTTTGACTTAGACCAAAATGTAGTTTGTAAAATGACCTTGAATCAAGGTTCTTTAGCGTTAAACCAATACAGAATAGATAAAATTATGAATAAATTTATGGTAGACAGCAAGGGTAACATATGGTCTGCTGATACTGATACTGCATCAACACTTTTTAAGTTTAGTCTTCAAAATGGCAGCTATGCTACTGTTAATAAGGCTACCTTCCCGGAAAAGTATTCATGGCAGAGTCAGTTCGACATAGACCAAAATGATAACATATGGTATATTTCTACATCTTCTTCACCAAGTAAAATATATAAGTTTGATGGAACCAATTTTGTGGAAAAATACATAGTATCTGATGCTCAGGTATCTAGTTCTAAAAAATATTTCAATGTTATAAATGGTACAAGAATGGTTTCCTTAAAAAATAAATATGATTCTTCAGGAAACTCCTATACCGTATTGACAAACATTAATCCTTCTGATGCTGTGTTGGGGGATTTTAACAATGATTCAATTATTGATGTCAAGGATTTAGCACTTCAAGCTCAGGCGTATAATTCAAAAACAAATTCAGCAAGCTATGATGAACGCTCTGATTTAAATAGTGATGGTATAGTGGATGTATATGACATAACACTAGAAGCAAAACATTTAGATAAATAATACAGCTTGCAAGGAAATTTCCTTGCAGGCTTTTTTTAAATTCATCGGGAGGGTGGACCTAAATGAAAAAGACGTTGTATGTACTTATTGCTTTTTTTATCTTGATGCCATATGTGATATTTGGAGAGGAGTTTGCTTCTTGCATCATTTTATTGTGTTCAAGCGTTTATTATACTATTTTGAGCAAGGGGCATAAGGTGAACAAAGCAGTATTTATAAGTTTACTGCTTATTGTGGCCTTTGCTATATTTTCTTTGGCGTTTTCTTATAACTATATTTTATCTCTTGGAGGATTGACAATATATTTAAATGCATTCATTTTTTATCTTATTTTTTCACAAAACAGAGATTACAAGGAAGATATATTAAAATTTATAATACATTCGTTAGCTGCCTTTGCTTTAATTTTTGCTGTTTACCAAGGAATTATTTTTAATAAAAGAATATACGGCAATGTAGGATATGCAAACTCCTATGGATTTCTCTTGTTTATAGCTCTTGTTTTTACTAGATTAGTAAAGCTTAATGAAAACTATAAAATGGCAGTTCAGACTTCCTTGATATTTGCCATTGCATATACTGGCTCACGAAATACCATTTTTTATGTATTTGTATTTATTTTAAGCTTTTCTATTAAAGCCTTTAAAGAGAAACAGCTGCTATCTGAGCTCTTAAGCGGAGTCCTAGGAGGAATGTTTTATATGTTATGCTACAAATTTGGTTTTGGCATGTTCCTGTTGCTGCCACCTGTAATATATATGGCGTATATCTTATTTAACAATAAAAATACTGAAATAAAGAATATATGCATTATTTTCTTAACTTTTATTGGAATATTAGCATTTTTCACTGTAAGCACAAATCTTTTGAAAAGGGCATCTAATACTTCAATAAACTCTGGAGTGCTTCAGGAGAGATTTGTATATTATGAAGATGCTGTTAAACATATAATAAAAAATCCTTTTGGAAGTGGTATTAATACTTTTGAATATAAGGAATATAAGGAGCAAAGCGCTTTTTATGATGTGCGCTTTATTCATAATTCACTGCTCCAATCCGCTTACGATTTAGGACTTCAAGGAATGATTGCTTTTTTAGCCTTTGCAGCAGCAGGGTGGTACACTATATTAAGGAAAAAAGATAAAAACTATTCACTGGTTCTATGCTTATATTCTGCAATATACCTGCACAGTCTGTTAGATTTTGATTTTTCTTATGCATTTTCCTTTATTATATTGGCTATGTTGTCGGCCTTTTACGGGGAAGGCAAATTTGAAATAAAATTTGGAGTAGAAATTAGATATGTCTTAGCTGCTCCAGTATTGCTATTATCCCTATATCTTTCTTTTGTCGGTTTCAACAATTTCCTAGGAAGCAAAGCTGTAGAGGGAGGGGATTTAGCTTTAAGCAAGAAGGTATTTGAAATAAACAATAAAATCTCTTTAAAAAATCCTGATATCGACACTAATTTAGCTAATATTTACAATATAAAATACGGAAAAGAGAAGAACAAGGAGTATCTTGATATATGTCTTTCTTATCTTAAGGAGGCGGAGAAGAAGAATCCTTTAGATCCAAGAATAAAGGGAAATATAGCATTTGTTTATGAGAAACTTAACAACAGTAAAAAGGCTATAGAGTATTATGATAAATTTATAGAAATTGAGCCTTATTATCTAGATATGTATAAAAAATATTATGCATATCTAAATATACAATATGCCAAGACTCATGATAAGGAATATGCAGATAAACTTGACCAACTTGTAATTTATTACAATAAAAGTATTAAATCACTTAATCCTAAGGCAAAATATATGAACGATCAAATAGGAAAACCATTAACGAACTAGCCATGTTGAAATGCATGTAAATTTATGGTATATCATATATATGGAAGAAGAGATATGCTATAGATTATATAGAGTTGACCTTATATGGAAGCAACTCTATATTAATCTATAATAGCGTATTGTATGAAAGTAGCTTTTTAATTATAATTTTAACAGAATACAACAAAAATATATATAAAATTACATATATATGTGATAAAATCATATATATTGTATTTTTTTAATAGGGGGGACCATAATGAGAAAAAAGGCACTAAAGAAAGTAACATTTTTTATTCCGTTACTATTGATATTTAATCTTTTTACAGGCTTTAAGTATGGAAGTAACACGCAAAACTATAAATTAGAAACAAAAAAGCTTTTTGATACTGTTTCTGCAACTGACCATAAGAAGGGGTATATTCCTGAAAATATAACCATTCCAAAAAGTGAGGGTTATTTAAAGGCTTCTAACCTTCCAACACAATATGATTCCAGAAGCAAAGGTTACATAACCTCAGTTAAGAATCAGGGAAGCATAGGGGATTGTTGGGCATTTGCCACTATGGCATCCATGGAAGCGACCCAGCTTAAAAATACTGGAGTGACCTATGATTTTTCAGAAATAAATATGTCAGCCGAAAATGGTACTGTAAATCCAGATGATGGTGGAAATTATTTTATTTCTACTTATTATCTTACATCTTGGAAAGGACCTGTTATTGAAAATGAGGACCCATATCCAAGTCCGGCTACTCCAGACAATGTGAATTCTAAGAGCATGTCACCAAGATATCATGTGCAGGATGTTATATTTCTTCCTAGCAGAACCTCTGCTGCTGATAACGATGCTATAAAGAACGCAGTAGTGAACTATGGAGCAGTTGCAACCTCTTACTATGATGATGATTCTTACAGAAATTCATCTAATTATGCATACTACAATAATGGCACTTCAAATACCTCAAATCATGCTGTAACTATTGTAGGATGGGATGATAATTATCCAGCAAGCAATTTTAAGACTCAGCCCGCAGGAAATGGAGCTTTTCTTATAAAAAATAGCTGGGGGTCTTCTTGGGGGAATAGTGGATATTTTTATATATCTTATTATGATGTAGATTTAGGATACACTTTAAATACAGTTTATGATGATCTTGAAAGTAAGACGAACTACAGTAGCATTTATCAATTAACGGACAAAATGTCAAATAGTTATTATAAAATTAGTGGATTTGTAGGAAATAAATTTACTGCTAAAACTAATGATTCTATTTCAGCAGCAGGTTTTGAAACTCTTGAACCAAATGCACCTTATGAAATATATTTGGACAAGCTTCAAAATGGTCAAGTAGTTAACCCAACTAACAAAGTAGCTGGCGGTACTTTAGCAGATGCAGGTTTTCATACAGTTAAATTTAGCACACCTGTAAGTGTAAGTGCTGGCGAAAGCTATGTAGTTTCTGTTAAGCTAGGAAATAGCTTGCATGTGCTTGGAACAGTTAATGACCAAAGCACAAGCAACAGCTATAGCTTTGGAGGCTCAAGTCCTTCAAGTATTTCACAAGCTGTACCTGATATTAAGGCCTATGGAACACAAGGAAGTAATACTCTTGGAGTAGCAAATATAACACCAGCCAATGATATTTTAGCTAGTGATGCATCTATTAGTGTTAATTTCAATAAGAGCATTACGCAAGGTACAAGTTATAATAACATAGCTTTAAAAGATAAAAATGGAAAAGCTGTCAGCAGTACTGTAAGCATAAGCGGAAGCACTTTAACTATAAAAGAAAGTCCTAATAATCAATCTGGAAAGCTGACTCTCTACATTCCAAAGGATGCTGTAAAGAGTAGCGATAGCTTGATCATGGCAGATGATTATACAAATGATTTTACAGTGCCTACGCCTATAAAGATTTTAGACCCTAATTTAGAGAGCGCCGTTAGAAGTAGATTAAATAAGTCTAGTGGTGATATAACAGATTGGGATATGAAGCAGCTTACAACTTTGAGTGCAAGCAATGACGGTATTTCAAGTTTAAAAGGTTTGGAGTATGCAGTAAATTTGAAGCAATTAGATGTTTCAAATAATAAGATAGCTTCCTTGGAACCGCTTAAAGGTTTAACAAAACTTATTGGATTAAATCTTGATAGTAATCGAATTAATGATTTATACCCAATAAAGAATTTGACATCATTACAAGAACTTTCTGTGGACAGCAATGGAATAAGTGATGCCAATCCGATTTCTAACCTCACTAAACTTGGTACACTATATTTAAACTACAATTGCATAAATGATTTATCTTTTGTGAAAAAACTTACTAATCTTACTTACTTTGATATATATAATAATTTCATAAAAGATATTTCACCGCTTTCAGATTTTGCTAACAACAACACTTCTTCAAGCGTTAGTATAGATTTGGATTACAACAATATTGATACTTCTTCTACTCAGACTAAAAATGTATTAAGTACTTTGCAGTCTAAAAATATAAGTTGTAGTACGGATAGTGAATATAAAGGGTTACTAGCATCTGTAAATAATATGAATCCTAACACGACTTCAAAGCTTTTTGATAAACAAAGCGTAGTAATTAATTTTAATGATGCTATAAAAGAAACCTCTAGCACAAAAAGCAATATAGATTTATACGATTCTAACTATAACTCTATAGACTTTACTTATAAAATTTCAGGAAGTAAATTGATAATAATTCCATCTACAGAGGTTAAAAATACTACGTTAAATCTTTCTATAAGCGCTGGAGCAGTGACTTCTGCTAGCAATTTAAATACACAAAATGAAGAGGTTTATGCAGAGATGGAAGCAAGCAGCAGTGTATATGGAGATGCGAATGGAGACGGAGCTGTAGATGCTAAAGATTTGGCAGTTATAGGACAAAACTATAATAGCTATATAGATGATTCAGGTAGTTTGAATGATAAATTAGACCTAAATTCTGATGGCTATATAGATATATATGATGTTACTAATTGCTCTAATAGTATAAAATAGTATAAAATTATGATATAAAAACTTATACATCTAATTTATATTAATGTATAAGTTTTTATTTAATGTACTTATATATTTTATGGGGGGATACTTTTGAAACTAAGAATAACAGTGCTTGCTTTAATTTTATTAATGATTTTTGGGATTTCAGCATCTGCAGATGAACAGACTAAGCTTCAAGTTAAAGTCATTGGCAAGGTTGAGCAAGGACAAGACATACAAATTTCTATATATGCCAATAATATAAAAAATCTTTTCGCAGAAGATATTAAATTTCAATTTGATCCTAGCTTTCTCAAGATAACCTCTGTGGAAAAAGGAGATTTGATTGATAACAGTAAGCTATCAATATATGAGAAAAAAAGCTATCCAGGAGACGGAGGAAATGGAGCCGATAATTTGGCAAGATATATATTTACTTGCTTAGGAAAAGTAGATGGATTTTCAGGTAATGGAAATATAGTTATTATTAAGGCTAATGTATTAAAAGCAGGTAACTTGAAAGTGTGCTTTAATTCCGGAAAAAATACTACCGATGATAAAAATCTTTCTGTTGGCATTTATGACAAGGACGTTAAAGATATTCAATATGTATCTGAAGACTATGGTACCGATCAGTCAAATGATACCAAGCAGGGCTCTTCACCAATAACTTCTAATAGTTCCAGTAGCTATGATGATAATAATTCTACTGCTACTAATAGTAATAATGCCGGAAATAGCAGCAATGCTGATGCTGGTAATACCTCAGATACCTCTAATAAAAGTGGAGATAATAATAGTAAACAAGACAATAGCAAAGCATCTTCAAATGATTCTGATAAAAATACATCTAATGGAACTGCTAATACTTCAACCTCAAAGTCAGATAATAGCTTGAAAGTTTCAAGCAGCGATAAAACTAAATTACCAGAAAACAAAAAATTAAATTCTACGAATGCAGAAAATAAAACTAAGTTTACAATTATAGGACTAATTTTTATTACTATAGCCATAACAGCAGCACTTATAATCTACAAACGAAAAAAATCAACTTCAAAGTAAAAAGCAATTAAAGTCATCTCCTTAGTGAAACCTAATTTTATATAGATTCGTATTGGAATATTGTAACCATAGTAAGGGGGTAAAAATGAAAAAGCTGATTTTTAATATTTATGCATTTTGTATATTTGCTTTGGTTCCATTATTAATTTCTCCAAGTGCCAAGGATATCTTCAATAATTATAAAATTGACGCGGCTGCATTTTCCACATTAATATTTATAATTATAGATATTTTTATTTTAAAATCTAAATATGATTTTGATAATTTGGATTTATCGGTAGCAATTTATGGCGTTATTATTACCTTGTCTGCATTTCTTTCT
Organism: Clostridium sp. 19966; assembly: GCF_032335695.1. Taxonomy (NCBI): domain Bacteria; kingdom Bacillati; phylum Bacillota; class Clostridia; order Eubacteriales; family Clostridiaceae; genus Clostridium; species Clostridium sp. 19966. The sequence goes on along the minus strand of NZ_JACTOJ010000004.1, from coordinate 138,623 downwards.
GTGAATATAAATTACAGTGTATTTGGTGTACCCCGCTCAAGAGAAGGGTTGATTTCTCTTATTACTTATATTTTTATATTTATAATATTTCATAAGAATTATAAATTGCTTTCCTTTAAGCTTATTGATTTTGTGTTTTTATCCTCAGCTGTAATAAGCCTATACGGTATACTTCAGATTTATCATATAAATCCTTTACTAAATGGAAAAAATAATGAATTTAGAAATATGGTAACCTCAACTATTGGGCAGAGAAATTTTGTAGGAACCTATTGTACCTTGCTGTTACCTATATCCATAGGCATATTTATTATGAAAACCTATAGAAGATATGCGGTATATTCTATTTTATTATTTGGACTTATGCTTGGCAGTGTTACCAGAAGTGCCTGGATAGCTTTTGCCTTCTATAGCTTAGTTCTTTTATATTTTAGCTTTAAGAATAAGGCAGTAGATATTAAAAAACTCATATTATTTTTAATGATATGTGCTGTTGCCTTTGGCATTGCTAACATCACTAATAAAAATATGTTTACTGATAGGACAAAACAGTTGGTGCATGATGCTAAAAATATAGATGAAGATACCGCAGGCTCCACTAGAATATACATATGGGAAAGAACTTTGCCAATGATTTTGGATAAGCCAATATTAGGCAGCGGGCCGGATACCTTTGGCATATTATATCATAAAAATGGAAAACCTAAATATAAGATATTATTTGACAAAGCTCATAATGAATATTTGCAGATAGCTCTTACGGAAGGTCTACCTGCGCTGCTTTTATATTTAGGTATGGTGCTTTACATATTGAAGGGATTATATAAACGAAGAAATGAAAGCTTTGTTAATATTATATTATTATGCTGCATATCTGGATATTTGATGCAGGCCTTCTTTAATATAAGCTTTATATCCGTAGCACCTATATATTGGGCAATGCTTGGAATATCTGCCGGCAGAGCCTACGAAATTTCTAATTAAAGTTTTGGTTATGTTTTAAACCATTGCTTTAATGTAGAAACAAAGAGCATAGTGAAAACACAAAATTGAGAGATTTACTATGAAAAAAATTCTAGGAAGAAAAAAATAATTATATCTATAGTAGTAGTGTTGCTTGTCATAATAGTTGGAGCAGTTGGCATCGGCTATTATATCTTTAATAAACAGTTCTCAAAGATGAAGGTTACAAATATACCTAAGGATAATAAGCGGTTAGGTATCGATAGCAGTTTATACAATAACTCTAATAAAGCTGCATAGTAAGATTATAACTCAGATGTGTTAAAATAAAATATAAATCAGAGAAAATAACTGCCACAAAATTAGCGTAAATTAATTTTGTGGCAGTTATTTATTTGGCATTAAATAAAAGTTTACAAAAAGGTTACAAAATTTATATACAAATAACACACAAAAGTATTTAATTATTATTATAAAGGGTTTATATTAATATGGTCGTAATTTGTCAAAAAGTAAAGAACTTTTATGTTAAGAGCAGGTTAAAGTTTAAATTTAATTAATATGATTATTTGTTGTAAATAATATATTTGCATTGTTTATCTTTGACATAAATTCATGAATTGAAAGGTAGAGGTGTACTATGAGCAAAATAACAATAGCAGGAACAGGCTATGTGGGACTATCAAATGCAATTCTTTTAGCGCAGCATAATGAAGTGATTGCCCTAGATGTACTTCAGGAAAAAGTGAATATGCTAAATAATGGGAAGTCTCCTATTGTAGATAAAGAAATCAAGGAATATCTAGAAACCAAAGAATTAAATTTGACTGCTACAACAGACAATTATAAAGCTTTTAAGGATGCAGAGTATGTTATCATTTCTACTCCTACTAATTATGATCCAGAGCAGAATTATTTCAATACAAGAACAGTAGAAGCAGTTATAGCCAATGTTTTATCCATAAATCCAGAGGCTATAATGGTTATTAAGTCTACAGTTCCAGTTGGATATACTAAAAAGGTAAGAAAGATGTTTGATACAGAAAACATTATTTTCTCACCTGAATTTTTGAGAGAAGGTAAGGCCTTATATGACAATCTATATCCTTCAAGAATTGTGGTTGGAGAGCAATCAGAAAGGGCAAAGAGATTTGCAAAGCTTTTAGCTCAGGGAGCAATAAAGAAGGATATACCCGTGCTTTTTACCGATTCCACAGAGGCAGAAGCAATAAAATTATTTGCTAATACATATCTTGCCTTGCGTGTTGCTTATTTCAATGAACTTGACACCTATGCAGAGGTGAGAGGACTTGATACAAAGCAGATTATAGAGGGGGTATGTCTAGATCCTAGAATAGGAGATCATTATAACAATCCATCCTTTGGTTACGGCGGCTACTGCCTCCCTAAGGATACAAAGCAACTGCTTGCAAATTATGCTGATGTACCTAATAGCATCATGGCGGCTATTGTAGATGCTAACAGAACAAGAAAGGATCATATAGCAGAGATGATTCTAGCAAGGAAGCCTAAGGTGGTTGGTATATATAGATTAACCATGAAAACTAATTCTGATAACTTCAGGCAATCCTCTATTCAGGGAGTAATGAAAAGAATAAAAGCAAAAGGTATCCAAGTTTTGGTATATGAGCCAACTCTAAAGGAGGACAATTTTTATAATTCTAAGGTTTTAAGAAGCTTAGAAGAATTTAAGGAAATTTCAGAGGTTATTGTTACTAATAGAATGTCTGAGGAATTAGGGGATGTTGTAGATAAGGTATATACAAGAGATTTATATTGCAGAGACTAAAATCATCATAGATAATTGTACAAGGAGTGGAATACTTGAAATTTGTATTTGTGATTTTACACTATATGACCTATACTGATACCAGTGAAGCAATAGATTCAATATTCAATAGTTTGGAAGATGATAATTATGAAATAGTAGTTGTGGATAACAACTCTTTGAATGATAGTTTTTTGTTATTAAAAGATAAATACTCAAATAATAAAAAAGTATATTTCATAAGGAATGACCAAAATCTGGGGTTTGCCAAAGGTAACAATAGAGGATACGAATATGCTAAAAAGCAGCTAAAGGCGAATTTTATAATATTAATTAATAATGATATATTTCTTAAGCAGAAGGATTTTTTGAAGGTGATAGAAAAAACTTATAATATTGAAAAGCCACATATCATGGGACCTGATATAGTTTCAGCTATTGATAAAGGTCATCAAAACCCGCAAAGAATAAAGGAAGCCTCAGATCAAGAAATAAAAAAGAACATTTTAATTAATAGGTTGCTTTGCATATTGATTGAAACAAAGACAGAGAAGCTATTAAGAGGTATATATCAAAAATTAAAAAAAGCATTAAGTGTAGAGACCCAGAGACATTTACAGAATAGTAAAAAACAATGGGAAGAAGCTTTGCTAAATGTTCAGCTTCATGGTGCATGTCTAATATTTACTCCTTTGTATGTGAAAAATTACAAGGGAATGTACAGCGGAACTTTTATGTATATGGAGGAAGATATACTTCATTATATTGCAGTGCAAGAAAATATGAAGATCCTATATACTCCCAAAATAAGAATTTATCATAAGGAGGATGCATCAACTAATGCAGTATTCAATAAGGAAAATAAGAAAAGACTTTTTTATTACAAGAATGTAAATAAGTCTTCTAGGATTCTATTGAGACTTAAGAAAAATCCTCAATTATATAAAGATGATATTATTGAAAATAGCTAATTAAATAAATTCTAAAGTTAACAAAAAGGTAACAAAATTTATATATCTCATGAAATTCATCAGAATCCTCAGAGGATGAGCCAGAATTATTGAGAAATAGTCATGGTGACTTATAAAGCTTATTTATTGAACTTTAATCTCATAAGTTAGGCAGAGTAGGTTATTATGAATATCACAGTTAATATTTCATAAGATATTTACAAATTCAATTAGAATTAGATACTTATAAGTGTATTTAATTATACTGAAACGTTGTAAGTCACTTTAATAACTATAAAAGATGGAGGTATAATGAAAGTACTATTAGTGAATACGTATTATTATCCTAATATGATAGGTGGAACTGAACACAGCGTAAAGCTATTGGCAGAAGGCTTAAGCAAGAAGGGACATGACGTGTATGTCTTAACCTGCGATAAGCATAAAGATGGTGATAGCATAGAGGTTATTAATGGAGTAAATGTTATAAGATTAGATTTAGCATATAAAAGTCAATCCATAGCTTGGAAAGCATTCAGAAAAGTGATTCAATTAAGGAATTTTTATATTTTATCTAAAATTAATAATATATTAGATGAAATAAAGCCAGATGTAGTTCATACAAATAATCTGATATACTTGTCAACAATCATATGGAAAAGTGCTTTTGATAGAAATATAAAGGTGGTTCATACTCTGAGAGATTACTGGGGAATATGCCGAAAGAACACTTTACTGAAGAAAGATGGTGCTATTTGTGATCAGTGCGAATTATTTTGCAAGCTTCATTCGGCTAACTATAAATTGCTTACAAAGTATGTTCATACTGTAACAGCTGCTTCTAATTTTACACTTGATTTACATGTAAATAGATATTATATGTTTCAGGACTCTAAAAAAAGAGTGGTATACAATGCTATAGACTTCAATAATGAAGAGCATTTAAAGATTTTAGATGAAAAAGCTAATAGAGAAAGTGGACTTGTTGAGTTTTTATTTATGGGGAGCCTAGATTACCATAAGGGAATAAAATTTGCTGTAGAGGCATTTAAGGAAGTAAAAAATCCTAACATTAGATTGAATATATGCGGAGATGGTCCGCTAAAACAATATGTTGAAGAGTCAGCATACAAAGATAAAAGAATAAAATATTTAGGGAAAGTTTTTGATGAAGAAAAAGAAAAGATTCTTAATAGAAGCGATGTAATGATTGTTCCGTCAATATGGTATGAACCTTTTGGAAGAGTTGTAATAGAAGCTTATAAATATGCGATGCCTGTAATTGGCACGAATATTGGAGGCATTCCTGAATTGCTTACAGACAATACCTCAATTAAAATTCAAATAAATAATAGCAAACAACTAATAAACGCTATAGAAAAATTTTCTTCAAGAAATTATATAAGAGCTTCTATAAAAGGTATTAGTAACAATTTATCAAAATATGACTTGGAAAATCAGATTATTAAGTTTGAGTCTATATATGCAGATAATTAATTTAAGTGTATACTTGCCAAAAAACTTTATAATTATTAAAAGAATGGAATATTTTAATTTAATAATAGATATATGCTTCATTTATATTTTTAATAAAACGGATCTATAAAGTAAAACCAATGAATATTTTGGTAAACGTTTGTGATAATAATTTTTTTAAATTAAAAAATTATGAAAAACCTTCAGATATACATGTTTACATAGAATAAATACATGTTATAATATCAGTGAAGGGGGGTGCTGTAGTGAAGGAAAGATATACAAAGTTGTTGAACTTAAGCTTAAAGATGTCTTTTGTGATATTTATTGTAGCATTAATAAGCTTAAGCAAAATATTCACAACAACTGTTCTTGCGGAATCCATAGGCAGTGAGTTAAAAATGGGACAAAGCTTACACACTGATCAGTGGTTGCAATCTGACAATGGTCAGTATTATGCTGTATTGCAAAAAGATGGTAATTTTGTAGTGTATGATAAAAATAATAAAGCTAAATGGTCTTCAGGGACTAATAGCAAAAATGAATCTAATGATTACAGAATATCAATGCAATCGGATGGTAATTTAGTTCTATATACTCAAGGGTGGAATGCTAAATGGTCCACACAAACTTATCAGGATCAAGTGTTATCTTTTTCGTTGAAAATTGATAATAATGGTATATTGAGACTATTAAGAGAAGGGCAGTGCATTTGGAGTAGTGATAGTGGCAAGGTTTTGTCTGTTGGAAATGAGTTGGATGAAGGACAAACACTATCTGTAGGTCAGTACATTACATCAACAAGTGGATTATACGCTGCAAAGATGCAGCAAGATGGACAACTTGTAGTATACGATAAAAATGGAACTGCCAAATGGAGCTCTGGGAAATCTGATACTGTATCTAATAATTACAGATTAACTATGCAATCGGATGGTAACTTAGTAATTTATTCAAAAGGATGGAATTCTAGTTGGGTATCAGATACGCCTCAATCTGCAATGTTTTCATATAAGCTAATGCTTACTGATGATGGAAATTTGAAGCTTTTTAGAGGTGAGCAAATTATATGGAATAGCATTAATGGAAAAATTCTATCTTTAGGCAATCAACTACAAGAAGGACAAATAATGGCTGTAAACCAATATTTGGTTTCATCAAATAATTCTTATAAGGCTAAATTATCTTCAAATGGAGATTTTGCTATTTATAATAGCTCTGGAAATATAATATGGGATAGTAAAACAAGTATTGTAGGAAATATTAATTCTTATTATCTATCAATGCAAAACGATGGTAATTTTGTATTATATGGCGATAATTGGGATTACAAATGGGCTACGTTTACTAATCAAGCTACTATCTTCAATTTTAGCATTAGGCTCGATGATGATGGAATTTTAAGATTATTCAGAGATTCTAAATGTGTTTGGAATAGCCAAGATGGTAATGTTTTATCTATGGGTAATCAGCTTAATACTAATGATGTTTTGGCTAAGGGACAGTTTATTACTTCACCAAATGGAAGCTATAAAGCGATTATGGAATCAAGTGGTAATTTTGTTTTGTATGACAATTCTGGCAATGTAGTTTGGACATCGAAAACTCAAGGAAATGGCTCAAGTAATTATCGTTTAGCTATGCAAACCGATGGGAACCTTGTTATATATGAAGATGATTGGTCAGCTCAGTGGGCTACGAAAACTAATCAAGCAACTTCTGGTAGCTTTGTTTTAAAGCTAGATAATGATGGAGACTTGAGATTATACAATGGAAATCAGATGCTTTGGGATAGCAATAGAGGTAAAATTGGTAATTTAGGCAGTGAGCTTAATATGGGCCAAAATATGTGGACAAACCAATATCTTCAATCTCCAGATGGAAGCTATACTGCTCGTGTGAATCAAAATGGAGATTTAACTATTTATGGGATAGATGGAAGTGTTAAATGGTCCACAAACTTAGGCATTAATGATTCATTTACAGATTACAGACTATCTATGCAGGTAGATGGAAACTTAGTGCTATATGGACAAGCATGGAATGCTACATGGCAGACTATAACTAATCAAGCTCAAGGCTCCAACTTTACTTTAAGGCTCGATAATACTGGAGACTTAATTGTATTAAAAGACAATCAAAGAATCTGGGATGTAAATAGAGGTAGAGTAGGAAATCAAGGGAACACCTTAAAAATGGGTCAAACCTTGTGGAATGATCAATATCTTCAATCTGATACAGGAATGTATACTGCTAGAATCCAGAAGGATGGGAATATTGTTATATACCATAAAAGTGGACTCGTAAAATGGGCCAGTTATAGCAATTCAAATAGTTCATTTACTGATTATAGATTATCCATGCAAAATGATGGAAATTTAGTTGCCTATGCACAAGATTGGAATAGTATATGGCAATCTAAAACAGATCAAGCACAGGGAAGTCAATTTTCATTAGTGCTTAGCACCTATGGAGATCTTAGAATTCTTAAAAATGGAGTATGCATATGGGATACTAATGCTTCTATATTAGGAGTATTATCTGCTAAATATGAATCTAATGGCGATCCAGGAGCTATTTCAAACAATCCTGGTGACATTGGAGGAAAGTCCTATGGAGCTTGGCAGTTTGCATCTAAAATGGGAAGTGTAGATAGTTTTTTGAGTTGGTTAAAAAATGTCAATTATAATTATTACCAACAACTAATAGCTGCTAAAACGGCTGATGGAGATACATTTGGAAATAATTTTGATAATGCATGGAAGTCAATTGCTAAAGCAGATAGAGAAGTGTTTTTACAGCTTCAGCATGACTACACAAAAGCGGCTTACTATGATTCAGAGGTTTCACTGATAAAATCTACATTTAATATAGATATATCAGCACAATCATTCGCCTTACAGAATGTTATATGGTCTACAGCTGTTCAGCATGGTGTTTATGGTGCTAGAAATATTCTTAGGGCAGTAGATTCAAGAACTAGTCTAAGCTACTATTTAAATACTAAAAATGATGATGAAACTATTATAAATTCCATATATGATGAAAGATCAAATGTGGATAAATATTTTGCAGGAAATAGCGATTCGGTTAAGGCTGCTGTAAAACAAAGATTTGCTGATGAAAGATCCGATGCTATAAAAATGCTTAATAATGAATATATTGCTTTAGATGGTTAAAATTTATTTTATATAAGGGTTTACGAATAAGCTGTTACTAGTAATGGCTGGAGGCTTTGTAAAATAGTAAAGAATCTGCAGTGTAATAATCTTTAGATTTGTTATGCTACAGATTCTTTTTTTGGTTTATAGATGGATTGTTGAAAAATATTATATATGAGATATAATATATAATAGTGCTTTTATAGAAAATTACAGTAATAGATTTATTGAGGAGGATAAAATAATTGAAAATCGCAATAGATGCCAGGCCTCTAAATAAACGTAAGGCAGGGATAGGATATTTTATAGAAAATCTACTTAAAAACATTCTAAAGAATGATATAGAAAACGAATATTACTTATTTTCAGATAGAGAAATTTGCTTTGATTATGAGAGTCCTAATTTACATAAAATTAAGGATTCAAAAAGTAAATTGAAGAAAACACCTTGGTTTCTGTTTAGTGTTCCTAAATTACTTAAGCAATATGAGATAGATATTATTTGGGGAACTCAGCATGTACTACCTTTTAATGTTCCTAATAACATAAAAAAGGTATTGACTATGCATGATGTTGTCTTATACGAAATGCCGGAAACAATGTCTACTTACAATAAACTTATAATGAGTTTTTCAGTTGCTAATTCTGTAAAACAGGCAGATTATATAGTTTGCGATTCTGAATCTACTAAAGAAGGATTATTTAAATATATGAATAAACACATATGTAATGCTTCTAAAGTTAAGGTGATATATGCTTCTGCAGATGAAGTTAGTATAACAGAGAAAGAAGAGTCTTATTTTTTTAATAAATATAAGGATATGCCATTTATAAGAGAAAAAAAGTATTTACTTTATGTAGGTACAATCGAACCTAGAAAAAATATTACTGTGTTATTAAAGGCATATGAAAAAATTAGAGACAATTCCGATATGAAACTTTTAATTTGCGGCAAAATGGGTTGGAAATGTGAAGATATAATGAATTATATGAAAAATCATAGATATAAAGACGATATTTTTTATTTGGATTATATTTCTAATCATGATAAAAACCTACTTATGAAAAATGCATTTGCTTTTATTTTTCCGTCTCTATATGAGGGATTTGGTATTCCAGTTGTAGAGGCTATGAAGGTTAATACTATAGCGTTAGCATCAAGCAATTCTTCTTTAAATGAACTAATTGAAAAGGAAGAATTAAAATTTAATGCCAAAGATTCTAATGAACTAGCAAATAAGATTTTGAAACTTTATTCGGATAAAAATTTATATAATGAGTGTAAGAATTATTGTATAAACAGGGCCAACTACTTTTCATGGGAAAAGAGCTCTTCTCAATATATAGAGTTATTTGATAAAGTAAGGAAAATATAAAAAAATTGAATAATTAAGCTTGATACGAATCTATTGCTAAAACTAAACGTATGAATTAATTAGCAATATTATGTAAGATATATATTTACAAGATTTTTAATTTCTAATTTTCGTTAAATAATTACGTATATAATTCTGCTAAATATATAAAATTAGGGGGAATAAAGATGAATGCAGTATGTACTATTGTGGCAAAAAATTATTTGTCACAAGCAAGAACTTTAGGAGACTCATTAAAGAAGACTAATCCAGATTTAGATTTTTATATTCTTCTTGCGGACGAAGCAAGAGGAGACTTAGATTTAACAAAAGAAAAACATAAGACTATAGAGGTTAAGGATATAGAAATTCCATATCTTAAAGAAATGGCTTTTAAATATAATGTTTTAGAGTTTTGTACTGCGGTAAAACCGTTTTTTATAGAATGGTTATTTAAAAAGTATAATTATGAAAAGATAATATATTTGGATCCAGATATATATGTTTACGATTCTCTTAATTGTATTTATGATGATTTGAAGGACAATTTTCTTGTTATTACTCCTCATATAGTTAATATGGATTTAGAGTATAGAGGGGCTTTTTCGGAAGATGAACTCTTATTCGTTGGAATATATAATTTAGGATTTGTAGCAATAAAAAATAATGATCAAGGCAAATTTTTTGTTGAATGGTGGAAAAAAAGACTTAAGGATAAGTGTTATGCAGATAGAGAAGATGCTCTTCATGTAGACCAAAAATGGATAGATTTTATGCCGTCTTTTTTTGAAAAAGGTGTTTTGATAAGTAAAAATATGGGATACAATGCTGCATTATGGAATATTCATGAGAAGGAGTTATTAAATGAAGAGGGTGTTTACTATTTTAAAAATAAATTTGCAGAAAATGAAAAATATAAATTGATATTTTTTCATTTTTCAGGTTTTCAACCTAACAATCCGGAATCAATGTGCAGAAAACAAACAAAATATAATTTGAATAATAAACCTGAATATAAGGAAATGTTTAACAATTACTCTCAAGCAATGCTTGATAATGGCTTTAATGAATTAGTAAAATTAAAATATTTTTATGATCAGTATGATAACAACATTTATATAACACAATTTCAAAGACGATTCTATAGAAAAACATTAGACGGTGATAAATACTATGCTGATCCATTTCATACAGGTAAAGGATCATTTTATGAAATGATGGATAACAACGGTTTGATACTTAATGATAAGGTTGGAAATTTTAATAGCCTTAAGGTTGCCACATACCCTAATATTGATTCCAAGCTTAAAAAATTTGAGGCAATGATGAGGATATTTAAAAGGTTGGTTGGAACGAAGAGATATTTTATGCTACTTAAGCTTATAACTAAATATTATAGACCTGAGAACCAACAATTTTTATTAAAGAATGATAAATAAAAGTATATTAAATAAAAAGCTTTTCGGTAAAAATTATTTTTTTGCAGATTCTGTAAGCTATGAATAGGAAGGTATAGAATGAGTGTTGCTAAAAATTTTATCTATAATAGTATCTATCAAATAATAGGTATAATTATGCCTATTATAACAGTTCCATATGTATCAAGGGTATTAGGAACTGGAGGAGTAGGAAAATACGCATATACAAATGCTAATGCCCAGTATTTTATATTGATTGGTATGGTGGGATTGTCGATGTATTCCAGCCGACAGATAGCATATGTAAGAGATGATCAAGAAAAGCTTGAGAAAACTTTTTGGGAATTAAATATAATAAGATTTATTACTACTGGAATTGCGCTGATACTTTATATTCTAATATTTTTAGTATTAAATAAACAGGACAGATTGATATACGCTTTTCAAGGTCTTAATATTTTAGCAGCAGTTTTTGATATATCTTGGTTTTTTATAGGAATAGAAAATTTTAAAAAGACTATAACAAGAAACATAATTACAAAAGTTTTAGGTGTAGCTTTGATATTTTTATTAGTGAAAAATAAAAACCAAGTTGTAATTTATGTATTAATTTTGTCTGCTTCACAACTTATAGGGCAATTAATTATGTGGGTGAATATACCTAAGTTTCGTTTTAGTTTTATAAATAATAAAGCAAATTTATATGTACATTTGATGGCTTCCTTTAAGTTATTTGTTCCTCAGTTGGCTATCCAGGTATACACTTTATTGGATAAAACCATGCTTGGCTGGGTAAAAGGAGATTCAGAAGTAGGTATATACGATAATTCTCAAAAAACAATAAAAATAGCATTAGCACTACTGACATCCTTGGCTACAGTAATGCTTCCTAATATGTCAAATTCGTTTATTAAAGGAAATATTAGCAAATTTAAGGAGTCTGTTAAGAAAGCATTTAGTTTCACATCATTTATGGCATTTCCGATGACTTTTGGATTAATTGGAATTGCTCATAATTTTGTTCCATGGTTTTATGGAAAAGATTTTTCTGGTATAGAATATCTGTTTTATATTGGAGCTTGGATAATGATATCAATATCTTGGAGTAGTGTTTTGGGAATACAAGTTATGATAGCTATGGGGAAAGAAAATTTATATACTATATCTGTAACAATAGCCGCTATAATAAACTTTATCTTAAACCTAATTTTAATACCTAAACTAGCATCTGCTGGTACTACTATATCTACAACTGTAGCTGAAATTTCAGGAACAATAATCCAACTTTATTTACTTCGTAAATTTATAGATATAAGGGGGCTATTTCAGGGAGTAGCTAAATACATCTTTGGATCATCTATCATGCTTGTAGGTATAATTTTTACTGATAGATTTTTGCAGCCTAATTTAGTGTCTACATTTATTCAGATCCTAGTAGGTGGAGTTATTTATGTAGGGACTATGATATTTTTTAAAGATATAAATATTATTTATGTAATGAAAAAGCTAAATATGACTAAGTATCTTAAATTTTTTAATCATAAAGATGTATGAAAGTAAAATAATATAAAAATTTAAGAATCGTAAAAGTTTTATATACGTATTTTAACTTGAGATATATGTAAAGGAAATAGATTGGGATGAAAATTAAAAAAAGAAAAAAATCTATACTTATTTTTACAATTATCACTTTGTTCACTTTATTATTTTTATGTGGATGTGGCAGCAAAAATAATGATTCCTTAAATGAGGATACTAGAGAGCACTATAGACTAGATAATGTGGATGATCAGAAGCAAAGGGATGAAGCTTCAAGAAATGGTGCTCAGAATATTTTACCCAATAAAGCAGAACCATCAATTTCAGCTAATCAAACTCCTGCAAGTAAGCCACCTGCTGCACCACAAACAACAGTTACTAAACCAGATAAACCTAAGATTAAAAAGGTTGCCTATTTGACTTTCGATGATGGTCCTTCTAACAATGTCACGCCTCAAATGCTGGATACATTAAAAAAGTATGATATTAAAGCTACATTTTTCATTATTGGTAAAAACACTGTGGGAAATGAAGAGGTGGTAAGAAGGATAAAAAGTGAAGGACATATAATTGGAAATCACAGTTATACCCACGATGATAAGCGGCTTTATTCTGATTTTGAATACTTTAAAAGTGATTTTAATCAGTGTAATGAAACCCTTACTAAGCTACTTGGGGAAGGTGGATATTCTAAAATTTACAGATTTCCAAGAGGAGAGTATGGACATCATAAAAAGGAAAGAGCTTTTGTTGGGGGGCAAGGCTTCAAGGTTTACGACTGGAACTGCTTGAGCTATGATGCAGAGCTTCCAGAGAACAAGACGCCTCAGCAGCTTTTGGAAAATATAAAAGCCACATCTAGAGGTAAAAATAATCTAATTGTGCTTATGCATACTTCTGCTAATAGACAGAATTCTGCTGATGCATTGCCTAGTATAATTGAATATCTTAAGAGTCAGGAATATTCTTTTGATGTATTATAAAAATAGCGGCTACAACTGCTATTTTTTTATTAACTTTAATGCTTTCAGTGAAGGCTGATAAAGAGATGTTAATATAAAGAGGGTGGAATATTTATTGCATTAAAACCAAAATTTGTTTATAATTAAAGATAGTGTTTTTATTTTTAAGGGGGGATTTTATGTACTGTAAAAAATGCGGTACTCAGGTGGAAGAGGGGAGAAATTTTTGTCCTAATTGCGGCAGCCCGATTAATAGCAACCCAAGTGTAAATGATGAGGAAGCCAAATCACCTGATGATGTCAATATTCAAAAAAATGTTTCATCAAAACCAAAAAGCGGAAAACTGCCTATGATAATAGGAATAGTTGCTGTTTTGGTATTAGCAGTTTTTGTAGGAGGTTTTGCTCTCAAGGATTTATTTATTAAAAAGGATCCTGCCAGCAGAACTCTAGGCGCGTTTACTAAAATTAGTTCAGCTGATGCAGTGGATTCTACAACAGAGTTGAAGCTAAAGGTACAAGGAGCTTCAGACGAAAATGTAATGGTTAAGGATATTTTAGAAGGTATGTCTATTAAGCTTACTACTAAAGCTAAAAAGAAAACCAATGAAATGTCTATGAATTTAGCTTTATTGTATAAAAATTCTACAATAGTTGATATGAATATGTATGCTGATAAAGATCAATTTATAATAAGCTCAAAGGATCTTTTGGATAAGCCTGTATATGCAAGCTACAAAGACCTTCAAAAGCTTTCAAGTGAAAATTCTTCAGCTTCAAGCTTTGATGTTTCTAAGTATGAGAATTTATTTAATTTGAAGGATGATAAGGACTATAAGAAGCTTTCTGAAAGCTACGCAGACTTTTTTCAAAAAACATTAAAAGACTATGTTAAAGAAACAGGAAAGGCAGATGTTAAGGTAAATGAGGGCAGCAAAGCTGAAACTATAAACTGCAATGAAATCACTTTAGATATGAATTCTCAGTTTATTAAACAGTTTGTAACTCAATTGCTTACTAAGGTTTCTACAGACAGCGATTTAAAAGCCTTTGCTAATAAGGAATTTTCAAAGTTCTATGACGAAGCTCAGAAGAATGGAGATTTAGATAAAATAGAAAAGGGCAAGGATGAAATTAAGGCTGCTAAGGATAATTTCAGCAGTCAGTGGGATGAAGCTATGACCCAGATAAAGTCAAATTTAAGCGATATAGAAAATCAGCTTTCTAGCTTGAATTTTAAAGCTACAGCTAAGCTAAGACTTGACAATAAGGATAGACTTAGAGAACTTTATTTTGAGACAGGCCTTGGAGACATATTAAATAAGGTTACCTCATCCACTTCTGAAACAAAGGCATCTTTAATAGTGGATACAGTTTACAATTCCTATGATAATGTGGATATTTCTAAGCCGTCTACTAGCGGTGGTATAAATCTTGCTGCAGCAGATGAAGAAGAGCTCCAATCTATGGGAGAAGATATAACCCAAAAGCTTGAGAGTATAATAGCTTCTAAGTTAGGCGTGCAGTAAGAAATGATTAACTTGCTTCTTAAGTTAATAAAGAAGGATTTGCTGATGATTGTAAGGCATAGGGGAGTACTAATTGCTTCCTTGTGTCTTCCATTTTTATTATACGGAATTTTTTCTTTCTCTTTTTCAAATATGATGGATAGACATGCTGATATATCTAAGCTTCAGGTAGCTGTAGTGGACAAGGAAAATTCAACATTAAGCAAGATGCTGATAAATAATTTTAAGGGAAACAAGTCCTTTTCTGATTTGATTTCCATTGATGTGATGGATGAGAAAACCGCTCTGAATAAATTTATGAATAATGAGCTTACAGGATTTATCATCATTCCTGAAAATTTTTCCGGAAGCCTTATAAATATTGAAAATTATCCTATAAAGGTCTGCTTCAATGCTAAAGACCCCTTGAAAAGCTCTGTGCTTAAAAATATGCTTCAGAGCTATGGCATATATATATCTTCAGTAGAAAAGTCCTTGGTTTCTATGATGGACTATCTAAGGCAGGAAGGTATTGATGATAAAAAGCTGGAATCAATAAATGAAAAGGCCTCTATAGATTTGGTATTAACTGCTTTATCTAGAGACAGCATTTTTAAAGCTGAAAGCATGGATTCTATTCCTAAATCTTCTTCTCAGGAATATTTCATACTGGGGATAATAGTTATGCTGGTAATGTATAATAGCGTATCTGCAGGCAGCAATCTTATAGAAGAGAGTGCTTCCGGTACTCTTAGGAGGATAACCTTTGCTCCTAATAGTGGGGCTTTCTTTCCTATAGCTAAGGTTCTGGCTTACAGCTTATATAATTTTATTTTAACTTCAATATTTGTGGTGCCCCTAGCTATTTATGCAAAAATAGATGATTTTCAAGTGATTTTTCATATTCTATTTATCATGTTTTTGGCTATAGTTTTTTTGAATAGTTTATTTATATGCTTAGCTTCCTTTTTTAGGGAAAGAAATCAATATGTGATGCTTGGAAATATTCTTGTGTTCATATTTTGCCTGACCGGTGGAAGTTTTTTACCTCTTCAGCTTATGCCTGCCTATATTCAAAACCTAGCTGCTTTTACTCCTAACTTTTGGATCATAAAATGCGGAATTTATGTTTTGAATTATTTCCCTTTATCCAGCCTGAAGAATATTTTGGCTGCTGCTTTTGGAATAAGCATATTATTATCCCTTATTTCGGCTTTAAGTACAGTTAGGAGGGCACAGGATGATTATTTTAAAGCTTGCTTCAAATCGTTTAAGACTGGCTTTTAAAAGCAGAGTATTTATCATAATCTGCATTGTACTTCCGCTGATGTTTTCTGTATTGGCAGGTAAAATTTTTGTGAGGAGCAGCCTGTACGATGGGGTGCCTATTGGTGTTATAGATGAAGATCATTCGGGTATGTCACAAAAAATAGTAGATGGAATTTCAAAAAATAAGGCTCTTATATGCTGCAGGATTGAATATAAGGATATAAAACCACTTTTGGATAGAGAAAAGGTTCAAGCCGTATATATAATCAATAAAGGTTTTGAAAAGAATATAGAAAATGGGCAATATGAAGAAGCGGTATCAGTATATTCCGTACCTGGAAGCATAACAGCTATGGGAATTAGCGACATAATTGCCGGGGAAATAATGCCATATATAACTAAATATAGAGCAGTTAAATATGCTGCTTCCATTTTAAAACACGAATCTGCAAAGGACATAGAGACTAATGTTGAAAAGAATATAGAGAGATATGCTGAAGATTCAGACTTTAATATGGAGATTCAAGTGCAGCTTAAAAATCCAGACACTAAAAGTGATGCAGATGTAAATAAGGATCTTTTTTCTTCCAATATGGCACTAGGCATGATTGTGATTTTTTTAATGCTTTTTACTCTTCAGGGCTGCAGCAGCATCATATATGAAAGAACTTCAGGAGTAAGGAGAAGAATTATAGCTAGCGGTATATCAACTTTTAAGGTTCTGCTAGGAGATATGCTTGGATTATTTGCTTTGGGCACTGTTTTTATGATGATTGAATTTGTGTTTATAGCATATGTGCTGAAGGTGTATTCAATGAGGACTATATTTAGCGGCTTCTTGATAACTCTTCCATATATATTAGCTCTCTCAGCTTTTATGATGTTTATGGCGCACATATTTAACTCTCAGGTTGCCTTTCAAAGCTTCATGCCTGTAATTGTTTTAATTATGGGGATACTCTCTGGGTGCCTGTGGAGCTTAGAACTTCTGCCTAAAAATATAGTACTGCTTTCAAAGCTCACTCCCAGCTATTTTGCGCAGAACTCACTTGCAAACATATTAATATATAAAAATATGCCTTCAAGCTGTTTATTCAATATTTTAATTTTGCTGCTTATGACTTCAATATACTTTTTATTTACATTTTTGTATACAAATTTAGTGGAAAGCAGAGCATAATACTATATTAATTTAGACTTGCTGATTAGATACTAAAACTGTTGAAAAATATTGTAAATCTATGATACAAGTGTACTAGGATAAAGACATGTATAAATAAAAGACAGGCCTTTGAAAGCCTGTCTTTTATTTAATGTCTCGCATATATTACTGCACCAAATAGTGCAGAATAATCAGGTCCTATTATATTGAAGAACAATATATTGAAGATTACAATTACTATTGGGAATATCAAAAACAAGTATAATGTAAGATTTTCAGATTTTGAGGTATTATTGTTTAGTGATTTAAACAGCAATATTGAGGTTAATAATACTCCGAACAGATTAAATAGGGAGCTTATGGTTCCATCTGCATAGGATAATATGGTTGCCAAATATGAAAATATAACTACAGGTACGATGGAAAATAATACCTTATTCAATATATATAAAGGAGAAGATTGAGAATTAAGTATTAGCTTGTTTATAAGTAGTGTAACTCCCCAGACTAAAGCTATAATCAATATTACATATACAAGGGAAATTAAAAAGATTAATCCGGAGTTTGGACCACTTGATAATTTAAAGCCACCCAATGTTAAAAGATTGCTGAAATCACCGCTTTTTAAAAGGCTGTCTAGAGAACTCTGCGTCAAGGAAGAGGAAGTAGCAAATAGTAATTTTTTTAGCTTCATTCCATCCCAAAAACAGTTCATTACCAATAAAAATCCTATTATAGAACATAATAATATTGTGGATAATTTTGATAGTTCATTTTTTAAACTGGATACGTAGTCAACAGGTGCTTTAGCGAAAGACCACAGCTCTTTTCCTATCTCTCTGAATGCTAGAGCAAAAGGTGATGGGCCTGCATTTTTGATTATGATTTGCTGATTGTAAGCATATTGGGTATTGTCGCTAGGCGTGCTTGGACTATTTACGTATTCAGCGTTTTCAGCAGCCTCAGCATTGTTTGCTAAATTAGCCCCGCATTTAGAACAGAATTTCTCATCTCCGTCTAATGGAGCACCACAGTTTGGACAAAAACTCATAGTAAACCTCCTAATAACTAATATTTTAATATAACAAATCAATTATACTATAATATATATTATGAAACAAACTTAATAGTATAAAAAATCAAATTTTGCAAAAAATATGAGAAGTTATATTAATATTTGTTTGGATTTGAGGTAATGCAATGAGTAAGGATATTTATTTTTTTATGCAGATTATAAGGAAAACTAAGAAGGATGATATTTCATCTTTAGCGTCTCAAGTAGCGTACAATTTACTTTTGTCTTTTATGCCCTTCCTAATATTTTTGCTTACAATCATAGGATTTACGCCTATAAAAAGCAGCGAAGTGCTTCCGTACATAAGAAGTCTTATGCCATCAGAAGCCTATGCTCTTATAAAAAAAGTGATAATAGAGATAGTAGACACTAAGCATTCAAGTTTATTATCCTTTAGCTTGATACTAACTATATGGTCCTGTACTGGTGGAGTAAAAGCTATAATAAGAGCCCTTAACAAAGCGTATGAAGAAAATGAAAGCAGGGGGTTTTTTAAGCTGCAGTTTCTGTCAATAATGTTTACCTTGGGGATTGTGCTGGCTATTTTTATTATGATAGTCATGCTTGTATTCGGGAATACTATAGGGATTGGAATAGAAAATGCTTTCAACACTCCTCTCATATATAATTCTATATGGAATGTATTGAGATATGTAGTGGCCATACCTATGCTGGGAATTATATCTGCTGCTATATATCATTTTATGCCTTGCAGACGTCTTACCTGGAGAGAAGTCTTACCTGGAACGGCTTTTTCTACAGCTGGATGGATAATCAGTGCTTTATTTTTTTCATTTTATGTAGATAACTATGCCAATTATTCAAGGCTTTATGGAAGCATAGCTGCAGTATTTATTTTAACAGCATGGATATACTTAGAAGCCATCATTCTTCTTATAGGTGGAGAAATAAACGCAATATTGACCACAAGCTCTAAATACAGCCTTTAGTGGACATAAATAATTTATATTGCTATAATTTACTTTGATGAAAGGTGGGAATTATTCTATGAAAATACTTATTACTGGCGCCAATGGCCAACTTGGAAGAGAGCTTACAAAGCAATATGCAGATAATAAAAATGTAGAATTAATATTGACTGATGTAGATACATTGGATATAACAAATACTTCACAGGTTTATGATTTTGTTAGTAATCATCGTCCTGATACCATAATTAATTGTGCAGCTCACACAGCGGTGGATAAATGTGAGACAGATGTGGATAATGCATATAAAATAAACGCTATAGGACCTAAGAATTTGTCTTCAGCAGCCTATGCCATAGGTTCAGAAATAGTTCAGATATCTACAGATTATGTATTTGACGGTGAATCAAGTGCTGCATTAACAGAATTTGATAAGCCAGATCCTAAGACTGTCTATGGAACGTCCAAGCTACAAGGAGAGAAGTTTACAGCTGAGCTTAATCCTAAACATTACATATTAAGAACAGCGTGGCTTTATGGTGATGGAAAGAATTTTGTTAAAACTATGCTGAGGTTAAGTGAAAACGGAAACCCTATAAAGGTTGTAAATGACCAGCATGGTACTCCTACCAGCACCGTTGATCTAGCTAATGTTGTGAGAAAGCTAATTGAAGAAAAGAATTATGGACTTTTCCATGCAACCTGCAAGGGTAAATGTACCTGGTATGACTTTACAAAAGAAATATTCAGAATTAAAGGAATAAACTGTGAGGTTAATCCATGTACATCAGCTGAATTTCCAACTCCAGCCAAGAGACCTAAATATTCAATACTTAGAAACTATATGTTGGAACTTACTACTGGGGATATAACTCGTCCTTGGGAAGAGTCCATTGCAGAATATTTGAAATAAAGGCATGTGGTACTGCGCGCATCAAGCCATTGCCCTTAGTCACAAAATATAGTTGATGGTCAAGATAAGCTTATTTATAAATATAAGTCACAAAATATAGTAGGTGAAATTTTATCTACTATATTTTGTGACTTAACCAAAAAGAAAAGGCAGCTAGGAATTGCTGCCTTTATAGCTAACTGCCTTCAGCACAAATTTTGGTATGACACCAAGTCTTTTTATTCTAAAAGGTTCTTTTGATACTCTGTAAAGCCATTCTAAATTAGAATTTATCATCCACTGAGGGGCTCTGCTTACTTTTCCTGCAAACACATCAAAGCTTCCTCCTACACCCATAAATATCTTAGCATCTATCTTGTCAAAATAATTAATGATGAACATTTCTTGTCTGGGAGCACCCATAGCCACAAATACAGCATAGGGATTACAGGTATTTATTGAAGATATTATATCCTCACAATTGTCCATATCGAAGTAACCATTATGCTTTCCTCCTATTATCAATGAGGGATATTTTGTTGTAAGATTTTCTGCACACTTATTAAGAAGTTCTTCCTTTGCACCTAGAAGAAATATGCTTTTACCGTTTTCTGCACAGTGCTTTATGATAGCTTCCATAACTTCGATTCCTGCAATTTTTTCTTTTACTGGCTGATTAATTAATTTTGATGCCAGCACTACTCCAAAGCCATCTGGAATTATCACGGAATTATCAGAATTAAAGTTTTTGTTCAATATACCGTTTGAAAGGCCCATATGCAAAACCTCTGGATTACCGGATACTATATTAACTTTATTAAAGCTGTCATCAAATAATTTATTTAAAAAGTCATCTTTACTTCCGCTGAAGATTTTGTATCCTAAAATATCACTCATATGTATCCTCCTAAATTCATAAGTATAGGTCTATTATATCAGTTAGTAAGTATTTTTTGTATATGCAAACAAAAATTCTCCTTTCTATGATTATAAAAATTAAATGTGGATAGAATTATAGGAAACCATATTTTGTTTGGAGGAATAAAATGAATAGAATTTTTTTAGTGGGAAGACTCACAAAGGATCCTGAGAAAAAGGTATTTGAGGAAAACGATAAAGTTATGGCAAGATTTATAATGGCAGTGGATAAAGAATATAAAAATTCAAATGGCGAAAAGCAAACTGACTTTATTCCTGTAGTGCTTTGGGGCAAGAGAGCAGAGGTTGCCTTAGAATATCTTAAAAAAGGCGATATGATCAGCTTATGCGGAAAACTTAATTGCAGAAGCTACGATGATGATCAGGGAGTAAGAAGATACATATCTGAAGTTATTGCAGAAAGCTTCCAATTCATCGAAAGCAAAAATAAAGAAAATCAAGTTGGCTAACAAAAATTAATAGAATTGCCTGATTGATAGCATTCGTGGCAATTCTATCTTTATATTCTTATCTTATAAATTAACTGTACATAAAACTGTATATGTGTTCTCTTTACTAAGAAACTTTATTTCCATATAATGTAAATAAAGTAATGTTGTAAGGAGAGGTTATTATGGGAAAAGAAAATCTATGGGAGATAATTAGTAAGGCAAAGCAGGGGGACAGGGAAGCTGTAGGCGAAATAATAGATATGTTTAAACCATACATATTGAAGTTTACTTCTAGCATATTCATAAACGGGTATGATAGGGAGGATTTAATACAATATGGGTATATGTCAGTGATTAAGGCAATTAAGATATATAAGGAAGATAGTGGTATTAACTTTAGTGCTTATGTCAAAGGAGCTATAAAGAATAATTATTATTGTGAAATAAGAAACTTAGCTAGAAAAAACTATGAGACAAGCCTAGATATAGAAGAGGAAGGCGGATTTAGAATTGACCTGTTAACAGATCCTATAGATGTAGAAGAGGAGGTAGAAAAAAGATATACCATAAGCAATGTCAAAAAAATATTATCGGAACTGAGCCTGGAGGACAGGAAACTTATAAGCTACCATATTAAATACGGCAGAGGAGGCATATCAAGATATGCTAAGGAATATGGAAAAAGTTTATTAAATTGCTCTAGAAGAAAGGACAAGCTGTATAAATATATTAGGGAAAGATTAATGGGTTTTAAATCATAAAGTTTTGTTTTAGATCAATCAAAGACTATATAAACATTATCTTAAAATATATCCAATCAATAAAAGATGCCTTTATAAAATATAAAAGCACCTTTTATTAGAGATTTATTATTTTAAGCTAATACTTCTTCAGCTATATTTTCACCAGCGTTTTTCTTTAATGCGCCTATAACTTTAGCTGCCTTTTTAGTATCACCTATGAGGATGGCACCGGCAATCACTCCATCTTTAAAATATAGTTTTTTGTAGACACCTTTTTCAGGGGCTTTAAAGGTATATTCCTTAAGTGAAGTATCGTTAAAGTTTATGTCTCCAGCAGAGAATATGTCTGCATTCATGGCTCTAAACATTACAGAGGATACTAGATGCTCAAGCTTAGCTGAGGAATCGCCAAGAGCATTTTGTCCTGCTATTTTTCCCATTTCCATAGCTGCAGGCCAAGTACCGAAGGATTTTCCATCAATTTCAACTACATCTCCGCAAGCAAATACATCCTTTGCACTAGTTTCCATTTTTTCATTCACAAGAATACCTCTGTTGCAAGCTATTCCAGAATCTTTAGCTAGGGAAGTATTTGCACGGATTCCTACGGAGAATAAAACTAAATCTGCATCTATTATTTTTCCGCTCTTAAGCTTTAAGCCTTTAACACTTCCATTTTCATCAGAAAGTATTTCTTCAGCGGAATCCCCAAGTACAAGCTTAACACCGGAATTATCTGCGATATTTTTAAATATTTCTGCACCTTCATCATCCAATTGTCTTGGAAGAAGTCTAGGGAAGAATTCAACTACGGATATATTTAAGCCAGCGACCTTCATCTCCCAGGCTGCTTCAAGTCCAAGAAGACCGCCGCCTATTACCACGGCGTTCTTAGCTGATTTAATAGCAGCTTTTATTAAGTCTGCATCAGATTTAAATTTTAGAGTATATACACCTTTTAAATCTGATCCTTTTACATCTGGTATGAAGTTGTAGCTTCCGCATGCAAGAATTAATTTATCATAGGATAAGCTTTCACCATCCTCAAAAATTAATTTTTTGTTTTCGGCATCAGTTTTTATAGCTTTTTTTCCTAGCAAAAGTTCTATATTATTATCTTCATACCAAGATTTTGGAGATATATAAAATTTGTTGGTTTCCAAATCTTCAGAGATATATTCAGAAAGCTGAGGTCTGTAATAAGATAGATCATTTTCAGCAGATACTATCTTTATAATAGCAGCTTTGTTATTTTTTCTTATAGTAGCCGCTGAATAATAACCAGCTGCTCCATTACCAACAATCACATAAGTTTCGTCTTTAGAAATTTCTTTCACAGCTGTATCTTCAGTGACCTCTATAAATTCCTCTTTGCCTGCTCCACACACTGGACAAGGTACAGGAGGAAATTCACCTTCGAATATCTCTCCGCACACTACGCATTTCCACTTTCTTTTTTTACCAGTACTATTCTGAGTAGTTTCTACTTCGCTATTTAGCACTTTTTTTTTTCGTCGGTATAAACCTCAAGAGAATCTGGGGATAACTTTCCAAGTTTTACAAGAACTCTTTTTCCAAATTCTTCTCCGAACTCAAAAGTTTGCTTAAGATCCTCTTCAGAAGGCTTAAAACAGATTTTCAAACCTGGCTGAATTTTCATTCTAAGCTGCTTTAATCTTTGTTCTATATTTGGAACAGCTTCTCCGCTCCAACCATAGGAACCGAATCCAGCAGCTACTTTTCCGCCGTGAACTAGAGGGTTAAGTTTTGTAAGAATTTCGCTTATAGGCTCTAAAAGATCACTGTTTATTGTAGGTGATCCGAATAATACACCATCAGCGGCATCTATATCTTCAAGGATTTTTTTCATATCACTATGAATTACATTGTATAATGTAATATCGAAATCGCCGGTGGACTTTATGCCTTCAGCAATCTTATTTGCAAGTATTTCTGTGTATCCATAAGCAGATACATAAGGAATTACAACCTTAGCCTTATCTGTTTGTTTAGCAGCAGGAGTACTCCATTCTTTGTATAGATTTACTATCTTCCAAGGATCCTGTCTTAAAATTGGACCATGTCCGTTACAAATCATTTCTATATCTAAATCTTTAATTTTATCTACTGCCTTAAGCACATAGGGCTTAAATGGTCCCATTATGCAATCGAAATAGTATCTTAATGCTTCCATGTAATTCTCTTGATTTTCATTAAGATCATCGTATATCTTATCATTGCAGTAGTGGCATCCAAAGGAGTCGCAAGTAAATAATATTTTATCTTCTTCTAAATAAGTGTATATTGAATCTGGCCAATGAAGGAATGGAGCTTCAATAAATTTAAGAGTTTTATTTCCAAGATCTAAACTGCTTCCGCCCTTAGCAATTATAGAATCAAAATCACAATTTGCAATTTTTTTAACAAATCTTAAAGCAGCTGGAGATCCAACAACTTTTGCATTTGGAGATAATTTTAGAAGCTTTGCTACTGAACCAGCATGGTCAGGTTCTGTATGGTCTACTACTATATAATCAATTTTTGTGACATCAACATCTAGAGAATTAAGTCTTTCCAGATATTGATCAAAAAATTGTTCCTTTACAGTTTCTATTACAGCAACCTTTTCGCTGCCTCTCACAACATATGAATTATAAGTTGTACCATAAGGTGTATACATTATGATATCAAATATTCTTAAGCCCGGATCAAGAGCACCAACCCAATAAATATCTTTTTTGATTTCTAGTGATTTCATTTTCAATCCCATCCTTTCAAAGCAAATAATAAACTATAAATTTGTTAAACAATTAACTTTTAGCCGCATGTAGTAATATATATTAGTTATGTACTAAAAAAACAATAATATAACTGCAATTACATGCATATATGAGCTTTTAATCTCTGTCAATTACAAATCAATTTATATTATAACATTTTTTAAACATTTATTCACCTCTAGAGCATTAATTAGCTTTTAAATAGTATTTAAAAAAAGACGTGACCCCTGTTAGAAGTCACGTCCCATAGGGAGTTAGAGGCGGATAATGTCATGAATAGTAATATTCATGCTTCACACTATATGGAAGTATTGTAGATAATAATCATTATCTGTTAATAATTATAATCTAAAAATAAAAATAAATCAATAGGCAATTTAAAATAGATTTCGACAATATTATTTATGCAAAAGGTATATACTGGATATTTGGATTATTAAGGGTGGAATATTATGAAATCTCATATTGGAACATGTCAATATTTATATTAAAGTTTTTTTTTACATAACTATAAACTGACAATAATATGATTTTAGTAGTGATAGTATATATTTATAGTTTTATTCTGGGAACATAATTTATTGCCGGTATATGTAAATTTATATTTAAGGGGAGATTCGAAGGTGAAAATAGTTGAAAGTTTAAACAAAACTCTAACTCTAGGCGAAACTACGTATAATTACTATTATAGGCTGATAAGAAGTGATGCTGTAATTAGGAACGGTAAAAAATTAAATTTGCAAACATACGGGATAGAAGTAGAACGTCAGGATTACTCGGACAATAATATTATTAATATCGAGAGGGATAATATTTTATTTATAAGCCCTCAAAGGCATAAAGTACATAACTTGTTAAAGCTAGCTTATGAAAATGAGGTATCTCCTTTGCATTTAGTGGAGGTATTGGGAGAATATGTGGACGAATACATTGTAGATTTTGATGATGCTGCGTTGGACAAGGTTCAGTACAATTAATGTAATTACATTTCCGGAAATTTAAATATATAGTTTTATGTCACAAAATATAGTTGATAAAGTTTGATGCTTTATCAACTTTTTTTTGTGACTTAAAGGGTTCAATTGGGGATCGTTTGTATATTAATACGTTAAATGGGAAAATGTGTATCATCATATTTCATCAACCACGTTTTGTGACATTTAGCTATATTAAAAATTCTAAATTCCAATATGCAAATATATCTATTGTTGTGATAGAATTAACTTAAAAATTATTTTGAGGTGGAATAATGATTCTTGGAATAGGTTCGGATATTATTGAGGTTGAAAGGATAAAAAAAGCTATGGAGAGCAGCAGCTTTGTAAAAAAGGTTTTTTGTGAGTCAGAAATAGCTTATATGGGGGATAAGGAATCTAGATTTCAGCATGGGGCAGGAATGTATGCGGCAAAAGAAGCTGTTTCGAAAGCATTAGGAAGCGGCTTTAGGGGTTTTACCTTTACGGATATTGAAATCCAGCGAGATAAATTGGGGAAACCCTTTGCGATTTTAAAGAAGGGCGCCTTGGAAAAAGTTGAAGCATATAAAAATTGGAATATAAATATTACCATATCCCATGTTAAAGAAAATGCCATAGCTTTTGCCATAATTGAAGACAGCAAAGCTTCAGAGGATAAAATAATTGCTTCAGATATAGAGTTTCTAAAAAAGCATATACCGTTAAGAAAGCAAGAAG
This sequence comes from Clostridium sp. 19966, assembly GCF_032335695.1. Lineage (NCBI taxonomy): Bacteria > Bacillati > Bacillota > Clostridia > Eubacteriales > Clostridiaceae > Clostridium > Clostridium sp. 19966. The sequence goes on along the minus strand of NZ_JACTOJ010000004.1, from coordinate 111,588 downwards.
GGCATAAAGGTACTTTTGGCAGAACTATTATAGTTGGAGGCACTGATGGATATTATGGAGCTCCATTTTTAGCTGCCAGAGCAGCAGCTAGAAGCGGAAGTGGTCTTGTTACAATAGCGTCTAAGAATGAAGTGATAAAGATGCTCATTCCTTCACTAAGGGAAGTTATGGCTGTTTTCTATGAAGAGGATCGCTTTGATAATATTATAAGTAATGCGGATTCTATAGGAATAGGACCGGGAATGGGAACTGATGATACTGCTAAAAATATATTGCTTAAGGTGACTAAAGCAGCTAAATGTCCTATGGTGGTAGATGCAGATGCCTTGAATATATTATCTAAAGACAAAAATGCAGCAGCGCAGATATATTCTAAGAATGTAATAATTACTCCACACCCTGGTGAGATGGCAAGGCTTACGGGAGAAAGTGTTGAATTTATAAATAAAAACAGAGTGGAGACAGCTGAAAAATTTGCCCTTGAAAATGGAATAGTGGTGCTGCTTAAAGGGCATAACACTGTAATAACCAACGGTAAGGATACATATATAAACCCTACTGGCAGTAGTGCTATGGCCTCAGGTGGAATGGGAGACTGCCTTACTGGAATAATATCATCATTTATTGCTCAAGGGATGGATATATTTACAGCAGGAGTATGCGGAGCTTTTGTTCATGGATATGCCGGTGACGAGCTGTCTAAGAAGATGCACAGCGTTTTAGCCATGGATGTGGCAGAAGAAATCCCATTTATACTTAAAAAGTTGTTGTATTAGTGCAGATTTATATAGAATATTATAATGCCTGTCAGAATAATAGTATTATTGATAAGGATATTTTGGGAGGCTTTCATGAGTAAAATCAAAAATTTTTTGCCTTTGCTGCTAGGAATTGCTGTGGTATTAGCATTTATGTTTGGCTTTGTAATTGCAGGAGGCCAGAGGAATGGACAAAAGAGCGATGAAGATTTGCTATATTATTTTAAAAATTTAAGCAAATATAATTGTAAGGTAAGTATTACTACCATTAATGACAAACAAAAACTATCTTATGACTGCAAACTTTACTATCTTAAAGATAATGGGAGCAGATTAGAAATAGGAAAGGATAGAGTACTTATATATAAGGGTGATAAAATATACATATCTGATCTTGTAACAAAGAATAAATATACTGTGGATGAGGATCAGGGGGAACTATATGCCATGAGTTTTATTCAGCAGTATGTAAAGCTTATGTATGTAAGTGATGATACAAAATATTATGAAAAGCAAGATAAAAGTACAAAGCTTCAATTGGTTGATTTTTCGTTGCCTTTTGGAAATAGTGATATGACTAGGGCTGTTTTAAGTATTGATATAACTAGCCGAGCACCTCAAAAGATAACGATTTATGATAGTGAAGGTAAAGAAAAAGCTGAAATTAAATATAGTGATTTTGATACAAAAGGAAAAATAGACTCATCACTTTTTTCAGTTGCATAAAATGTGCCACCTTACTTTTAATATTTGCATTGCATGGTACTTTTTTTATTGACTGTATATTATAAAATTATAATTGTAATATGCACTTATTTATTTTATAAGGTGTACAATTATATAATTTACTAGTGAAGGTGATTTTTAATGGATGATAAATTGAGACCAGTATGGGCTGAAGTTAATTTAGACAATGCTGCACATAATATGAAAGAAATAAGAAGAATCAGTTCTTCAAAGGATATAATTGCTGTAATAAAAGCAGATGCTTACGGTCATGGTGCCATAGAAATGGCTCAAGTTTTTGTTGAAAATGGAGCTACAAGGCTAGCGGTAGCAGTTATAACTGAGGCTATAGAGCTAAGAAAAGCTGGTATAACTGCTCCTATTATGATTCTAGGCTTTACTCCAGCTTATTATGCAGAAGAATTAATAAAATATGACATAGAGGTCACTGCATTTTCATATGATTATGTAGAAGAACTTTCAAAAGAAGCTGAAAAGTTTAATGAAACAGTAAAAATTCATATAGCCTTAGACACTGGAATGGGAAGAATAGGATTTTTAATTGAAGATAAAAGCGTAGAGGATGTATATAAAATAACTCAATTGACCAATATAACTATTGAGGGAATATTTTCTCATTTTTCTACTGCGGATGAATTGGATAAAGAATACACTTACTTACAATTTAAAAAGTTTGATTTATTTCTGAATAAGTTGGAACAATTAGGCATAAAAATAAAGATAAAACATATTTCTAATAGCGGAGCAATAATTGATTTACAGGATTATAATTTAGATGCTGTAAGACCAGGAATAATACTCTATGGTTATTATCCTTCCGATGAAGTGAAAAGAGAAAATATTTCATTAAAACCAGTGATGACAGTGAAAGCAAAAATAATTAACATTAAAAAGCTTCCCGCACATGAATATATAAGTTACGGAAGAAAGTATATCACATCCAAAGAAACAATTGTGGCAACTTTACCTATAGGATATGCAGATGGATACACTAGACTTTTATTTGGTAAGGCAAAGGTTATAATCAACGGAAAATTTGCACCTGTTATAGGAAGAATATGCATGGATATGTGCATGATAGATGTTACTGATATACCAGGAGCTAAAGTTGGGGATGAAGTTATCATACTAGGAGAAGAAAATGGCATTAAGTATGATGCAGATGATATAGCTAAAGACTTAGGAACGATAAATTATGAAGTTATCTGCGCTGTGAGCAAGAGAGTGCCAAGAGTGTTCATTAAAGAAGGAAAAACTATTGAAGTAAGAAATTATATATAATTTCTTTGACATAACTTATGGCATTGGGATATAATTGTTGTGGATTATTCTTATTTGATTTACATAGTTAAACTAGAAATTGCGTAATTATTTTGAAGCTTTTTTTGTTTTTTCATAGTTATTTTCATTATGCATTTTCTTTAATAATATCTGCTCATGAAGAAATTAGGAGGTAATTTTATATTATGTCGATTTCAAAAAAGTTAGTGGTTAACCTCTCGGAAACACTTAATGGAGATTTGCAAGAAAAACTAGTTAAAAAAACCCCAAAAAGTAGTCAATTAATTGAGCGTCAATTAATATTATATATAGAGAAGCAAAGAAAAAGAGAATTCATAGAGAATATGAAAAAGGGTTACAAGGAAATGACAGCTATAAATGTTGAAATGGCTGAGATGGGATGTATAGACGATTTCAAGAGCTTGCAAGAATATGAGGCATGGCTTACGGAGAGTGATTTACCCGATGACTATGATAGTGAAAAGAGGAGATATATTTTATGCTGATTTAAGTCCTGTAGTGGGCTCAGAGCAAGGCGGAATAAGACCAGTCATAATAATTCAAAATGATGTGGGAAATAAATATAGTCCAACTATAATAGTGGCAGCTATAACTTCACAAATAAATAAAGCAAAACTTCCGACCCACGTTGAGATATCTTCAGAAGAATATGGTCTTAACAAGGACTCAGTAGTTTTGCTGGAGCAGATAAGGACTTTAGATAAACGTAGATTAAAAGAAAAAATAGGACATATGAAAGATGAAGACATGAAGCTTGTTAACGAAGCACTTTTAATCAGTTTAGGACTTGATTGATATAAAGATGATATTTATCTACCATATTACATTTTAGAACTATTCTAAATTATTAGAATAGTTCTATTTGCATGCATATAAATTTGATATGCATAATCAAAAATACAGATGTATAAGATTTATATAAGAGGAATAAATTTGTTTACATTAAAAAACTATGATAATATAATAATGTTATTATAGTTTCATCTGTAGGAGGTAATGATGAGTAAGAAAGGCGTAAAGGGGTTAGTTTTTGTTTCAATAATTTATTTATTAATATTGGCAGGGATGTCTGCTTTTTTTATAGTTTCGGGGAGAACTAATTATTTAGGATTTAAAAAAGAGGTTGATAAAGCCAGAAGCGAAGTAAAAACAAGCGGCAGTTTGGATACAACTGATTCTTCAAATTCAAGTAGTGCGGCAGCATCAACTACAGTAAATAATAATACTACAAATGCTAATACTAATACTAATACTGATAATAGTAATAGTTCAGGTAGTGCAACTGCTTCTAGCAATGAAAAAAGTTCTCCCGCATCTTCCAGCAGTACAGATAGTACGAATAATACATATGCAAATGTTAAATTCTCAAGAACTATCAGCATTAACGCTCAAGGTGATGATGTTAAGAGAGTTCAATATTTGTTAAAGAGTAAAAATCTTTACTTAGGAAATATAACAGGAACCTATGATGCGAATACACAAGAAGCTGTAAAAGCTTTTCAAAAGTCGATGAGCATTGGCCAGGACGGAGTTATTGGACCTTCCACTTGGGCTAAGCTTAATCAATAAAGATTTATAAATTTATCTATGGACGTGATCTTATGAAAAATTATAAAAAGGTGAAAGAATATTTACTTATAACATTAGGCGTATTACTTGTAAGCGTAAGCATTCAATTTTTCTTATCGCCTAATAATTTGGCAGCTGGAGGTACATCGGGTATAGCTATCATAATAAAGCATTTTTTACCTCAGATACCTTTATCTATAATGCTGTTTATGATGGATTTTATTTTATATATTATAGCATTTATTTTTCTAGGCAATAAATTTGGAGGAAAAACCATATATGCTAGTGCTTCTATGTATGTGATATTATGGATATTTGATTCAGTATTGAAGTTAAATATTGCTGCTACCAAAGATTTAATGCTCGCAGCTGTTTTTGGAACATTGATATCAGGACTTGGCATGGCTATAGTTTTTAATCAAAATGCATCCACAGGTGGAACTGACATAGTAGCTAAAATACTTAATAAATTTTTTCATGTTAATATAGGAAAATCTTTATTAGCTGTAGATTTTTTAGTTACTATTTCAGCTGCTATTACTTTTGGAATAAGCAAGGGTTTATATGCTCTGTTAGCTGTTATAATGAGTGGATTCATTATAGATTATGCTATTGATGGATTTAATGTTTGTAAGCAAGTGATAATCATAACAAGTAAATGCGATGAGATTTCAAAATTTATTATAAAAGATCTTGATAGGAGCTTTACTCTGCTTTATGGTAAAGGCGGATACCAAGATGTAGAAAGACAGATTATATATACTATTTTAAGCAGAAGTGAATATATAAATCTAAAAAAGTTTATCAGAGAAGTTGATAGGAAGGCATTTGTAGCTGTAAATGATTCTCACGAAGTTCTTGGAGAAGGCTTTAAAGATTTAGTTGAAGAGTAACAATTTTCATATAGGCTGCCGACTTTTGGCGGCCTTTTACGTATAATTAAATGTAATGTTACTAATTGTTTAAAATTAGAAATGAAATAACTTGTCATGTTATGATATAATAGGTTTATTAAAAGGCAATAAGTTGTTCATGCAAAAAGAAAGGGTTGAAAAAATGATTGAATTTATTAACGTTAGCAAAACATATGATAACAAACACTATGCCTTGAATAATGTCAATGTAAAAATTGATAACGGTGAGTTTGTTTTCTTGGTAGGTCCAAGCGGTGCGGGAAAATCTACTTTTATAAAAATGCTTTTAAAAGAGGTTGAGCCTTCTGAAGGGACTATACTGCTTGACGATATAGAAGTTAATAAGCTTAAAATGAAACATGTACCTGCTTACAGAAGAAAGATAGGTATGGTTTTTCAGGATTTTAGGTTAATACCTACTTTGAATGTTTATGAAAATGTTGCTTTTGCCATGAGAGTTATAGAGGCTTCACCTAGAGAAATAAGAAAAAAGGTTCCTATGGTGCTTGCTATGGTTGGATTATCAGATAAATTTAAGCATTTCCCTAATGAGTTGTCCGGTGGAGAACAGCAGAGAATATCTCTTGCTAGAGCTCTTGTAAATAGTCCATCTATTCTTATAGCTGACGAGCCTACAGGTAATCTTGATCCTGAGACGGCTAATGGGATAATGAGCACTTTAAATGATATAAATAAGGCTGGTACTACTGTACTTATGGCTACACATGCTAAGGAAATTGTGGACAACATGAAAAAGAGAGTTATAGCTGTTGAAAATGGCGTAATAGTAAGAGACGAAAAGAGGGGGAAATACGAATATGAAGATTAGCAGTATAAAGTACTTTTGCGTAGATGCCATTAGAAGCTTAAGAAGAAACTTTACTTTAAGTTTAGCTTCTGTAGCTACTGTTGCTGCTAGCTTATTTGTTTTAGGAATATTTCTTTTAACTATACAAAACGCAAATAAACTAGTGGGAAACCTTCAAAATAGTGTTGAAGTACAGGTGTATCTTAAAGACGATATAAATACTATGCAGCAAAAGAATATTGAAAACTCACTTAAGGAAGATAATCAGATACAGGATGTTAAATATGTAAGTAAGGATCAGGCACTTAGTGATTTTAAGAATCAGCTTAAGGATTCTGATGCGCTTAGCGGTTATGATAATAGTCACAATCCTCTTCCAGCATCTTTTACATTAAAGCTTAAAGCTCCAGAGTATGCAGATTCTGTTACCAGCAAAGCTGAAAAACTTGATGGAGTAGAATCAGTAAAAAATCAAAGACAAATTGTAAGCGGTATAATAGCAATTTCTAAAGCTGTTAGATATATGGGGATAGCAATGTTCATACTTTTAACTATAGTTTCATTTTTCTTGATAGGTAATACTATTAGACTTGCTGTTTATTCAAGAAGAAGAGAGATCGGTATCATGAAGTTTGTGGGAGCAACTGACTGGTTTATAAGATGGCCGTTTATTATAGAAGGATTAATTATAGGGGTTATAGGTTCTGTAATATCTAACACTTTGTTATACATAACTTATAAGGCTGTATTTAATGGACTTACTAGTTTCTCATTTAAGATAACTTTAATAAATCCATCTTATGCCATGGGATCTTTAGTTTGGGAGTTCTTATTTGGTGGGGCGATAATAGGAGCTTTAGCTAGTATAGTAGCTTTAAGAAGATTTCTTAAGGTGTAACATAGAGCAAAATCAAAATTATTTAAATGGCTAGATTATTTTAAACTATAGTGTTAAAATTGAATTAGTTTTCATAGTAAAAGGCTGACTGAATGTCTGCCTTTTATTTTAATAAAAATATTATGAATGTATTTATTTTCATAAAAATGGCATACAATATAAAGGCTATATGAAAGTTAAAATATTTTCAATGGAGATACTGTTTTAGGTAAGGGGAGAATAGCATAATGGATGAAAATAACAATAAAAAGACGGTGAATAAGAAAATTGTTGCTATAGTTGTTGTATTATTTTTGGCTACCAATATAATATCTTTATATTTAGGATCGTTTATAGCGCTTTATTCTGGTAATAAATATGCCATAAGCAAGAAAGATTATAATGATTATAAAGATATAAAGAATGTAGCTACCCGCGATGAAATTGTGGAGTTTGCAAAATTATTTGATATTAATAGGCAGCTCAATAAATATTATTATGAAAAAATAGACGAAAATGCTTTGGTGGATAGTGCAACAAAGGGCTTAGCTTCAGGGCTTAATGATCCGTATACTGTTTTTATGAATAAGGAGGACTTTACTAATTTTACTAATAGTATGAATTCGGCTTATGTAGGAATAGGTATAAGTTATGCTGCAGAAAATGGTAAGATTATAATAAAAACTGTGTTTGAAAATTCACCTGCTCAAAAAGCGGGATTACATAATGGAGATGCCATAACAAAAGTTAATGCAACTCCTGTAAGTGCTAGCAATCTGGATAATGCGGTATCCATGATGAAGGGCAAAGAAGGAGAAGAAGTAAATTTAACTATACTTAGAGATGACAAATCTTTTGATGTGAAAGTTAAGAGAGCAAAAGTCACAATGAATACTGTAAAGAGTGAAATGCTAAGTAATAACATAGGATATATACAGCTTTCTGCCTTTGATACTAATTCAGCTAATGAATTTGAGGCTGCTGCTAAAAGCTTGAAAAATAAAGGTATGAAAGGTCTTGTTGTGGATCTTAGAGAAAATGGAGGCGGAGAACTTGATGTATGCGTAGACATATGCTCACAGTTTGTTGATTCCAATAAAGTGATAGTAACTCAGAAGTATAAGGATGGCTCAAGCCAAGTTACAAAGTCCATAAGCAATAAGCAGTTATTAAAGAATATACCTTTGGTGGTTTTAGTAAATGGTGACACTGCAAGTGCTTCGGAAGTATTTTCTGGAGTAATAAAAGATTATAAACTGGGTACATTAGTTGGTAGCAAGACTTTTGGAAAAGGAATTGTTCAGCAAATTATACCAGATAAAAATGATGGAACTGCTCTTAAAGTCACAGTTTCTAAATATTATACTCCTAATGGAGAAAATATACATAAAACTGGCTTTACTCCTGATGTTACTGTTAACTACGATTATGAGAAGGCGTTAGAATCTAACACCTATAACAAAGCTTCAGATGCTCAATTAAACAAAGCATTGGAGCTAATTAACGATAGAATGAAATAAGATGATTAACGAGGGGGATTCTTTTCAATGGATTTAGCGATTTATACTCTTAGGGCATTGACTTATGCAATAGTTGATCCATCTTTAGCGAGTATTTTAATTATTTTGGCATTTGTATTATTTTTTCAAAATAGAAAAGTGTCTATGATGCAAAAAATGGTTATTGGTGAAACCATAAGTTCACCATTAGAACTTACATTGTCTCAGGTAGTAATGGGCATATTTGCAGGGATATTAGGAAGCATTATGCTAACTTATGCAGGAGTAATGTTTAATCAGAATTCTGGCATTGAAATAATTTTTATTATTTCAATAATTCTTATGCTTATAAAACCTAAATATATATGTTTTTCATATTCAGGAGCAGTACTTGCATTTGCCAGTATACTCACAAATGATGTGTATAAATATTTTACTGGTTCGCCTATGCACGGATTCAATATTAATATTGATGTTACAGCACTTATGACCTTAGTTGGAATATTGCATATAATAGAGGGTATACTTGTTGTTATTGATGGACGAAGAGGTGCAATTCCGGTTTTTACAAATAGTGATGGTAAAATCGCTGGCGGTTTTGCATATAAAAGATATTGGCCAATCCCTATTTTAATAATATTTTTAATATCTTCTTCAGCTACAAGTGCAAGTGATGTTGTAGAAGCTGTCAAGACTCCAAATTGGTGGCCTATTATTTCCAATAATTATTCAGCCTCTTTTCTTAAGAGTGCTGTTATGGCAGCATTGCCCTTATATGCGATTTTAGGATATAACACAGTAACTTTTACTAAAACTAAGGTACAAAAAACTTTAATTTCTGGTATATCTATTTTAATTTATGGTATATTACTAACTTTAGTTGCACAGTTGGCTCACATTAATTTTGCAACTAAGGTTTTCGTAATAATTTTTGCTCCGTTAGCTCACGAATTAATGTTAAAAATTCAAAGTAAATTTGAGAAGAGCAGCAAATATAAATTTGTAAGTGATGGAGACGGTATAATGGTTTTGGATGTAACTCCAAAATCTTCTGCACATTTTATGGGAATAAAGAGCGGCGACACTTTATTAGAAATAAATGATGTGCAAATTGAAAAAGAGACTGATGTAATTGAAGGTATAAAATGTTCTTACAACGGAATAATGAAAATTAAATTAAAAAGGTCGTATGGAAGAGAAGAAATTTTAAATAATGATAAATATGATTCAACTAGAAAATTGGGTGTTGTATTTGTTCCAAAGTCTGTTCCCAAAAAAAGTATGGTCATAGGATATGAAGATATGAAATTTTCGGATTTTTTAAGTAACATAGTTAATAAGAAAAACAAAGAAGATGATGATAAAGATGAAAATAATGATGAAGACAAAAAACAATAATATTTAAATACATAACCTGTATCAAGATTTATATAGATTCTTAAATTGATACAGGTTTTTTTGTCATTATTTTTTAGAAAAATAAATTATGGTAAAGGCTCATAATTTTACTATAATTGCACCCTAGTATTGCACCTTTAAATTACATGTAGTTAAGTCACAAAAAATAGTAGTTATAGCTTATGAGATATAATTAAGAACATACAAGATATTTCATAAATTAAATATTTGAAAGAATAATAATTGTAAGAACAAAAATATTATTTTTACGTTTAATAAAAACAATTCTGAATTAAAAAGTTTATTTGCAATCTAATAATTAGTTTATGCTGCATATGAATTTAAAATTGCGTATTTTAATATTGCTTCCATAGAGAATAATATCATACAATGTGCTTTTTATAATTTGTAACAGAGTTTTTCTAGAGTTTATAAAATTCCACTTATTCCATGTAATATAAAAATCCATGTATTTTGTAGCTACTCCTCTAAAACTGTAAATTAAATTATGAAGTGCGCTTTCAAAGCTTCTTACCTTGGATAAATTAAATTTTGAAAGTGGATTAAAGGATATTCTAGCGATTTTGTGTATTTCTAATTTATGTATTTTGGCAAAGCTTTCATATTTATAATGATTCTTGGTACAAAGTACAGAATTCTTAGGAATTTTATTTGAAAGCAATGAATTTATAATAGAATAATTTGGAGAGTTTAAACAAGCTGTTTTAGAAAATATAATACCATTCTCATCAACACAAGACAGAACACAAACTTTATTTCTTGGTTTGCCGCAATTTAATATATTATACAGATTATATTTGCTGCAATTAGATTTAAGATTTTCATCAAAATAAGTTTCATCTATTTCTATTAAACCATTTAATTTAACTGGAAGTAGTGATGAAAGAGAATGCAAAATCTTATGTCGCCAATAAAAAGAAGTATTTTTATGAATACCAACTTCTTTAGCACTTTTTCTAATAGTAAAACAATTATTCATGCAATTTAAATAATTAATCCAATAAGCTAAAGGTTTTTTGCTGTGGTATAAGGGAGAGCCTGTAGATGAGCAAAATATTTTCCCGCAATTCTTACACTTATATCGTTGCTTTAATAGTCTATTTTTACCGTTTTTAATAATAGAGTTTGAGTTACAATGAGGACAGCATGATAAAGCATTAGGAGTATTTTTAATAGAATTTATTATGGAAGCTACATCATGGTTTGTAAGAAATTCATTTTTCCAGTTAGCCGATTTTAATATAGGATTTTTATATGTACTTTCAATATTATCTAAGGGATTATTCATATCTAATTTATTCATTTTTAAACTCCAATCTTCAAAATTATATATTCTTTATTAATCGAACTGATGTTCTAATTTAATTATTGACGCAATAAATTTTTTTAATCATTTAAATCAAAATATTATATGAAATTTTGCGCGCTTAATTTTATAAATGATTAATAACTATTAATTAAGAGATAATAAATAGTAAAGGTTAGAATTAAGTTTATAAATTCATCTACTACATTTTGTGACTAAGAGCTATAAATCCTACAGTAGCAATTAAACATTTCTTATCTACTACATTTTGTGACATAAATAGATGGATAAATTTTAGCAACAAACATACCTCATTTGTATGTTGACATACAAATACCAAAAGTATAAAATATTAATATCGAACAAATATTCGTAAATGTTTTACATTTAATATAGACCTTAATATTAGCAATGGAGGCTGTACAATGGGAGAGTTTAAGATAAAATCTAAATATAAACCTACGGGAGACCAACCTAAAGCCATAGATAAAATTGTGGAATCACTTCAGCAAGGTCATAGAGGTCAGACACTTCTGGGAGTAACTGGGTCGGGAAAGACTTTCACCATGGCAAATGTAATTGAAAGGGTGCAAAAGCCGGCATTGGTGCTTGCCCACAATAAAACATTAGCAGCTCAGCTTTGTTCAGAGTTTAGAGAATTCTTCCCGGACAGTTCTGTAGAATACTTTGTTTCCTACTATGACTATTATCAGCCAGAAGCTTACGTTCCGCAGACAGATACATATATAGAAAAAGATGCTTCAATAAACGATGAGATAGAAAGGCTCAGACACTCAGCTACATCCGCACTATTTGAAAGAAGCGATGTTATAATTGTAGCCTCTGTATCATGTATATACGGACTTGGTAATCCAGAAGAGTATAAAAAACTTTCTTTATCTTTAAGAGAAGGTATGAACAAAGAAAGAGATGAAGTTATCAAAAAACTTGTAGAAATGCAGTATGAGAGAAACGAAATAGATTTCCACAGATCTACCTTTAGGGTAAAGGGAGATGTGCTTGACATAGTTCCTGCCTCAACAAACCAAAAAGGAATAAGAATTGAATTCTTTGGTGATGAAATAGAAAGAATTAGAGAATTTGATATCCTAACTGGTGAAATACTACATGATTTAAAACATACCCAGATTTTCCCGGCATCGCATTTTGCAACATCTCAGGAAAAATTAGAGGTAGCTATTAAAAAGATAGAAGACGAATTAGAAGATAGGCTTAAGGAACTTACCTCTCAGGATAAATTATTGGAAGCGCAAAGATTAAAGCAGAGAACAAACTTTGATATTGAAATGATGAGGGAAGTTGGATATTGTACCGGCATAGAAAACTATTCTAGAATTCTTGATGGAAGAGATTCAGGAACTCCTCCTCAAACATTAATAGATTATTTCCCTGATGATTTTCTATTGTTTATTGATGAGAGTCATGTAACTCTTCCGCAAGTTAGAGCCATGTTCGCAGGAGATAGATCTAGAAAAAATACACTTGTGGATTATGGTTTTAGACTTCCATCTGCATTTGATAATAGGCCACTTCAATTCAACGAATTTGAAGGAAAAATAAATCAGGTTATTTTCGTAAGTGCCACCCCAGCAGCTTATGAACTTAACAATTCTTCTATAGTGGCAGAGCAGATAATAAGACCTACAGGACTGCTGGATCCAGAGATAATTGTAAAACCTGTGACAGGACAGATAGATGATTTGTATACTCAGATTCAAGAAACTGTGGCTAAGGGCTTCAGAGTGTTGGTAACCACACTTACTAAAAGAATGTCTGAAGATCTTACAAGGTATTTAAAAGAACTCAATGTAAAAACTACCTATCTTCATTCTGGCATAGATACTATAGAGAGAATGAAGATAATAAGAGATTTAAGAAAAGGCGAATTTGATGTTCTAGTAGGTATCAATTTGTTAAGAGAAGGATTGGACATACCGGAAGTTGCATTGGTAGCAATATTAGACGCGGATAAGGAAGGATTTTTACGTTCAGAGACATCGCTGATCCAGACTATAGGAAGAGCAGCAAGAAATAGTGAGAGTAAGGTAATAATGTATGCGGATAGAATCACGGATTCGATGGGAAAGGCCATAGGAGAAACAAATAGAAGAAGAAAGCTTCAGATTGAATACAATGAAAAAAATGGAATAGTTCCAACCACTGTTATGAAGGATATTAGGGATGTTATAGAAGTATCCAAGGTATCCGAGGAAGGTGTGGAATATGGCTCTATGGAAGAAGCTTTAGAAGGAACTAAGGAAAACTTAGAGAAGACTATGGAAAAGGTTGAGGCTGAAATGAGAATAGCCGCAAAGGAATTGCAGTTTGAAAGAGCTGCACAGCTCAGAGATAAGCTTATGGAGTTAAAGAAAAAGTTGAATAAAATAAATAAAGGTTGAGGTGTGAGATGGGAAATACTATAAAGATAAAAGGTGCAAGGGTAAACAACTTGAAGAATGTAAGCTTGGAAATTCCGAGAGATAAGCTAGTAGTATTTACTGGTCTATCAGGTTCGGGAAAGTCATCCCTGGCATTTGACACATTGTATGCAGAAGGACAGAGAAGGTATGTAGAATCATTATCATCCTATGCAAGACAGTTTTTAGGACAAATGGATAAACCCGATGTAGATTACATAGAGGGATTGTCTCCAGCTATATCAATAGATCAGAAGACTACCAGCAGAAATCCACGTTCTACTGTAGGTACAGTTACGGAAATATATGATTATTTAAGACTTTTGTATGCTAGAATAGGAGTGCCTCATTGTCCTAAATGCGGTAAAGTAATAAGCCAGCAAACTGTGGATGTTATGGTAGATAAGGTGCTTTCTTTGGAAGAGAGAACCAAAATACAGGTTATAGCACCTATAATCAGAGGAAGAAAAGGCGAACATGAAAAAGTTCTTGAAAATATAAAGAAAAACGGCTTTGTAAGAGCAAGAATAGATGGAATTATGTATGACCTTACAGAAGATGATGTTAAGCTTGAAAAAAATATTAAACACACTGTAGAAGCAGTCATAGATAGATTGGTGGCAAAACCAGATATAAGAAGTCGTTTAGCAGATTCTATAGAAACAGCATTAAAAATAGCTGATGGGCTTGTAATAATAAACATTATAGATGGAGAAGACATTTTATTCAGTGAAAAATTTGCCTGCCCAGACTGCGGTATAAGCATTGATGACCTAGAACCAAGATTATTTTCCTTTAACTCACCTTTTGGAAAATGTGATAAATGCGATGGGCTTGGAACTTTAATGGAGATAGACCCAGATTTAATTATTCCTGATAAGAGCAAGAGTATCATGGAAGGAGCTATTGCAGCTTGGGGAGAAGGAAGATTGAAGGAAGATTCCTGGACTTTTGCTGTGCTCACGGCTTTAACCAAGAAATATAAATTTTCTTTAGATACACCTGTTGAAAAGCTTTCAGATAAAATTGTGGATATACTTCTTTATGGTACAAAAGGTGAAAAGCTTGTAGTTAAATATGATAAGGAATTTTCTCAGGGGGAATTCAATCATAATTATGAAGGCATAATAAACAGCATGAGAAGAAGGTATATGGAAACCAACTCAGACTACATAAAGAACGAAATAGAACAATTTATGAGTGATAATCCATGTCCTAAATGTAAAGGGGACAGATTAAAGCCAGAGGCTCTTTCTGTAAAAATAGCAGATAAGAATATAAGTCAATTCTGCAAGCTTCCAATAAGAGATGAGCTTGAATTTGTAAATGGGTTAGAGCTTTCTGAAAAGAATAAGATGATAAGTGCTCAGATAGTAAAAGAGATTAAAAGCAGACTGCAGTTTTTAATAGATGTAGGACTTGATTATTTAAATCTGGCAAGAAATGCAGGAACACTTTCAGGAGGAGAAGCTCAAAGAATACGACTTGCTACTCAGATTGGTTCCAGCCTTATGGGGGTATTATATATACTTGATGAACCAAGCATAGGCTTGCATCAGAGAGATAATGATAAGCTTATTGCAACTCTTAAGCACTTGAGAGATATAGGAAATACTCTAGTAGTGGTAGAGCATGATGAAGATACAATAAAAGAAGCAGATTTTATTGTAGATATAGGACCTGGAGCAGGAGAACACGGCGGAGAGGTAATAGTTGCCGGATCTCTTGAGGAAGTTAAAAAATGCAGTGAGTCCATAACAGGTCAATATCTTACAGGAGAAAAAAAGGTAGAAGTGCCTGTAGAAAGAAGAAAAGGCAATGGAAACTTTATAAAGATAAAGGGAGCAAAAGAAAATAACTTAAAGAATATAAATGTACAAATTCCTTTAGGAGTATTAACTGCTGTAACTGGAGTGTCAGGATCAGGGAAAAGTACTCTTGTAAATGAAATACTATATAAAGGACTAAATAAAATTATAAATAAATCAAAGGTATTTCCAGGAGCACATAAGGAAATAACAGGATATGAAAATATTGATAAAATAATAGATATAGATCAAAGCCCTATAGGCAGAACACCTAGGTCCAATCCAGCAACCTATACTGGTGTGTTCGATATAATAAGAGATGTATTTTCTAGCACCTCAGAATCAAAAATGAGAGGCTATAAGCCGGGAAGATTCAGTTTTAATGTAAAAGGCGGAAGATGTGAAGCTTGTTCTGGTGATGGAATAATTAAAATAGAGATGCAATTCTTATCTGATGTTTATGTTCCTTGTGAAGTCTGCAAGGGTAAGAGGTATAACAGAGAGACTCTTGAGGTAAAATATAAAGGCAAGAATATTGATGAAGTGCTCAATATGACAGTGGAGGAAGCACTGGATTTCTTTGAGAATATGCCTAGAATAAAAAATAAAATCCAGACCCTTTATGATGTAGGTCTGGGATATATAAGATTAGGTCAGCCTTCCACTCAGCTTTCCGGTGGAGAAGCTCAAAGAATAAAGCTAGCTTACGAGCTTTCTAAGAGAGGTACAGGAAAGACCTTGTATATTTTGGATGAGCCTACTACAGGTCTTCATATTGATGATGTAAATAGATTGGTAAAGATACTTCAAAGGCTAGTAGATGTAGGAAATACAGTAGTGGTAATTGAGCATAATTTAGATGTTATAAAATGCGCAGATCATATAATAGATTTAGGACCAGAAGGCGGAGATAAAGGAGGAACCGTAATTTGCAGCGGAACTCCTGAAGAAATATGCAAGAATAAAATCTCCTATACAGGACAATATCTCAAAAAAATGTTATAATAAATTTTAGACTAGCATAAAAATATGCTAGTCTTTAAATTAATTGAGGTGGTGTAGTTATGGTGGATTATGCTAAATTGCTTAGACCTATTTTTATAGCGGTATTTATATCCATAATATTCATAATAATTTTCATGTCCTTAAGGATAATGTACAAGGATGTAAACAATAGTGATAAAAAGAAAATATTAAGAAAATCTCTAGGACTTGAAGTGGAATACGTAAGTGAAAACTCCAATTTGAAAAGAGGAAGTATAGTTCCGGTAGGTGCTGGATTAACTATAGGAAGAAAAGAAGAGAATAACGTGATAATAAATGATCCTTATGCTTCGGGACATCACGCCAGAATCTATGTTAAAAATAATGATTTTATACTAGAGGATCTTGGAAGCACTAATGGCACCAAACTTAATGGTGGTAACATAACAGATAAAGTTACTGTAGAAGTAGGAGACGAAATAAAGATAGGGAATACTGTCTTTAGAGTGATTGGATAGGATTCGGGGTGATTGGATGAAAAGTAGAAGAGGTGAAATTGGGCTGCTATTTATGACATACCTGCTGACATTTGCTATATTTGGCAACCTTTTTATTCTTAAACAGCCTTTTGATAAAGGTGCACTGATAATTGCAGGAATAGTATGCTTATTAGTAACTTATGCGTATATAGTAATAAGAAAGTTTTTTCCTGATGGTGATAAGTACATATTACAGTTCACAGCTATACTGTCAGTTATAGGTATAGCCATGATATATAGAATAAGCTCTGGAGAAGCCATAAAGCAGATAGTATGGTTTGTGCTGGGAATGTCCATGTTTATACTTATTGTAGTAATACTTCCCGATATTAGGAATTACTCTAAGTATCAGATGATTTATTTGGTAGGAACTTTAATATTCATGGCAATGGCTGAGTTCATAGGTACTACTAAATACGGATCTAAAAACTGGGTATATGTAGGAGGCTTTGGGTTTCAGCCTTCTGAAATAGGAAAAATATTTCTTGTGCTTTACTTAGCTAGTGCTCTCAGCAAGTATAAAACTTTTTTGGATTTAATTCAGCCAGCTTTAGTAGTTATGGCTACCTTGGGATTTATGGTACTTCAAAAAGACTTGGGATCGGCATTGATATTCTTTTGTATTTCTGTAACTATGCTTTACATATCAACCTCTAAAGGCAAATACGTACTTGTAGGTTTTATATTATTTGCCATAGGAGCATATATAAGTTATAGATTATTTGCTCATGTAAGATTAAGAGTTGATATTTGGAGAAATCCATGGGCTGATCCTACAGATAAAGGGTATCAGCTTGTACAATCACTTATTGCTATAGCTTCTGGAGGATTTTTAGGCAGCGGCTTGGGCATGGGGTATCCAGGATACATACCTGTGGCAGATAGTGACTTTATATTTGCAGCTATCTGTGAGGAATTTGGGACATTCATAGGATTCGGCATAATACTCATATATTTTTTGCTATTCTATAGATGTCTTAGAGTTTCCTTTTATATAGAAGATAGATTTACTCAGTTAGTAGCAGCCGGATACAGTGTAATGATTGCAAGCCAAGTATTAGTCATAATAGGAGGAGTTGTAGGTGCAATACCTCTTACAGGTATAACATTGCCACTTTTAAGCTATGGAGGAACATCTATGCTGACAATTTTCTTTGCACTTGGCATATTACAGAAAATTTCAGAAGATGCTTAGAGAGGAGGCTAGAATATGGACGATATATCTAAAAATATAAAAAAGGTGCTTATAATATTCTTTTTACTGTTTTGTCTTTTAATATCTTATTTCTCTTATTTCATAGTAGTTAAAGGACCATCAGTAGCTAAAAACACGAATAATAAAAGACTTTGGGCAAAGAGAAATGAGGTGCTCAGAGGAACAATATATGATAGGAATATGACCGCACTCACTAAAAGCGAGAAGATAAATACATTAACACAGAAGAGGGAATATACAGGAGGTGCACTATTTGCTCATGCTCTTGGATATGTAAACCAGAAATATGGAATCACTGGTCTTGAAAGCACCTATGATGATGATCTTATGGCCGATAACGAACTTTCTTTCTGGGATCTTTGGAAGAATAAAGGCGTTGATAAGGAAAAAGTAGGTCATAGCATAGAAACTACTTTGGATTCTAATGTTCAAAAGGCTGCTTATGATTTATTAGGAGACAGAAAAGGTGCAGTTGTTGCATTAAATCCTAAAACAGGAGAAATATTGGCTATGGTATCTAAGCCTTCCTTTGATCCTAACAATTTAGATACTATATGGAGCAGCATAAATAGTGATAAAAACAGGCCTTTGCTGAATAGGGCAGTTTCTGGCTTATATCCCCCTGGATCTTCTTTTAAGGTAGTTACTACAACTTCTGCTCTTCAGAATTTGCCAGGGATAGATAATGAAATATTTCATGATACAGGAAAACTGTATTTTAACTCAAAATACTCTCTTAGCAATTTTGGAGGAGAAGTTAATGGAGATATTAATTTAAAACAGGCACTTCAAGTTTCAAGTAATTTTGTATTTGGAACTATAGCAGGAAGGCTTGGAAACAGTAAGCTTAAGGCTACGGCAGAATCCTATGGCTTTAATAAAAGTATTAAAGGTAATGGCATTATAGTGGATAACAGCAGATTTCCTACTATACCGAGTACGGAGCCTGGAAATATAGCTCAAAGTGGTATAGGACAAAGCAGCATATTAGCTACTCCTATGCAGATGGCATTAGTAGCTTCCACTGTTGCAAATGGGGGAGTAATGATGAAGCCAAACCTGGTAAAAAAAGTGATGACTTATGATGGAAAAACCATCAGTACAGTGCAGGCGGAAATTTTAAATACTGTCACCACCAAGGATATAGCTGCCGAGATAGGTTCCTATATGAGAGGAGTTGTAACCTCTGGAACAGGAAGAGCTGCCAGTGTAGCAGGTGTTGAAGTAGCTGGAAAGACAGGAACAGCGGACCACAGTGATGACGGAAATTCTACGCCACACGCTTGGTTTATAGGCTTTGCACCTTATAGTAATCCTACAGTTGCAGTAGCAGTAATTGTAGAGGATGGAGGACAGGGTGGTATAGCTGCTGCCCAAATAACTTCAGGAGTAATAAAAACAGCACTTGGAAAATAAATTTTGTTTCGCTATATTGACTAGAGGATGTGAGACTTATGTTTGACTTTGAGTATCAGCTTAAAATGCTGCCTGATAAGCCGGGCGTATATATAATGAAAAATTCACTAGGTGAAGTTATTTATGTAGGAAAGGCAAAAATACTTAAAAATCGAGTAAGACAATATTTTCAGAATTCTTCTAATCATACTTCCAAGGTTAAGGCCATGGTTAAGAATATAGCTGAATTTGAATATATAGTTACAGATTCTGAAAGAGAAGCTCTTATATTAGAATGTAACCTCATAAAGAAATACAGGCCTAGATATAATATTCTTTTAAAGGATGATAAACATTATCCTTTTATTAAAATTACTACTAATGAAGAGTTCCCAAGAGCTTTCGTTGTAAGAAATTATGTTAAGGACGGGAACAAGTATTTTGGACCCTATCCGGATGCTTCAGTGGTGTACGAGACTTTAGATATAGTAAAAAAGATTTTCCCCTTAAGAACCTGCAAAAGGAATATAACGGAAGCAGGAGAAAAAACAAGACCTTGTCTCAACTATCATATAGGGCTTTGCAAGGCACCCTGCGCTGGATATATAAATAGAGAAGAATACAGTGAAATTGTTCAAGATGTAATAGACCTTCTTTCAGGAAAAGACACTGATTTCGTAAGAAGGCTTAAGCAGCAAATGAACGAGGCTTCTGAAAATTTGGAGTTTGAAAGAGCTGCGGCTTTGAGAGATAAAATCAATGTGCTGATAAAAGTCCAGGAAAGACAGAAGATAATCATAGGAAACTTTGAAGATGAAGATTATATAGATATATATGGTGATGGAAAAGATACCTGCGCTCAAGTATTCTTCTTAAGGCAAGGAAAAATAGTTGGAAGAGAGCATTACATCCTTGAGAATACAGGAGATGAAGAAGAGAGCAGTATTATAGCTCAGGTCATAAAGCAATTTTATGGTGGAACACCTTTCATTCCAGCGCACATATTTGTACCTTCTGTGGAAGATGGAGAGCTTTTAGAGGAATGGCTCAGCACGAAAAAGGGAAGCAAGGTTTCTGTTAAGGTTCCTGTAAGAGGAGAAAAAAGGCAGCTTTTAGAGATGGTTAAAAAGAATGCCACTGCTATGCTGGAACAGTTTAAAATAAAGCTCATAAGGGATAAGCAGATAAATAGTGAAGCTATTGCAGGGCTCGGTGAGATTTTGGACTTGGAAGAGGCTCCTTTCAGAATAGAGTCCTATGATATATCAAATATACAGGGCTTTGATTCCGTAGGCAGCATGATAGTGTTTGAGGGGGGAAAACCTAAAAACAGTGATTATAGAAGGTTTAAAATAAAGACAGTTTTAGGTGCTAATGATTATGATAGCATGAGGGAAATATTAGAAAGAAGATTCGAACATGGATTAGAGGAAGTAAAAAAGATTCAGGAAAGAAATTTAGAGTTCAGCAAGGGTAAATTTTGCATTTTTCCTGATTTGATACTTATGGACGGTGGTAAAGGGCAAGTTAATGTAGCTTTAGAAGTGCTAAACAAATTTGGAATAGATATTCCTGTATGCGGTATGGTTAAGGATGACAATCATAATACTAGAGGACTAATATTTAACAATATAGAATTGCCTATAGAATCAAACTCTGGTGTGATGCAGCTTATAACTAGAATACAGGATGAGGTGCATAGATTTGCTATAACTTACCATAGAACTTTAAGAGATAAAAGGGTGCTTCATTCTGTGCTGGATGAGATACCTAATGTGGGTGAGAAGAGAAGAAAGGCTTTGTTGTCAAGCTTTGGCTCCATAGATAAGATAAAAAATGCAACTTTAGAAGAATTAGCAAAAGCGCCTTCCATGGATAAAAAATCTGCAGAAAGTGTGTTTAACTTTTTTCATCAGCACTTGAAGGATAAAAACAGTTAGGGTATACTATTAATGTTGTTATTTTAGGTTTAAATCAATTAAGATAGGGGAAAAAAGATGAATAGGTATAGTGGTCTTATTTCTGATTTCACTGCTATTGTGGGAGAAGAAAATATACTATTGAATGAGCCTATGAGCAGGCATATATCTTTTAAAGTGGGGGGACCAGCAGATATACTATTAACTCCTGAAAACAATGAGGCGGTTCAGCAGGTTATTAAGATTTGCAGCAGTAACAACATACCATATTTTATAATGGGAAATGGATCGAACCTTATAGTAAAGGATGGGGGATTTCGCGGAGTTGTAATTAAACTTGTGAAATTAGATAGTATTAAAGTTGAGGACAACAAGATTATATGCGGCAGCGGCGCACTTTTAAGTGATGTTTCAGATAAGGCGTTAAAAAGCAGTTTAACAGGCTTTGAATTTGCTTGCGGTATACCAGGATGCATTGGCGGTGCGGTTGCCATGAACGCCGGAGCTTACATTAGTGAAATTAAAAATGTATTAGAAAGTGCCTTAATTGTTGATAGACAAGGTGATATAAAAAGACTTTCTAATGAACAAATGGAGTTTGGCTATAGAAATAGCTATGTACTTAAGAATTCTTGTACTGTTCTAGAAGCGGTTTTTTCTTTTGAGCATGGGGAATACAGTAAGATAAAAGAATTGATAGATGATTTTCAAAACAGGCGCAGTAACAAGCAGCCTCTTGAATATCCTTCTGCAGGAAGTACTTTTAAAAGACCAGAAGGTTATTATACCGGGAAACTCATAGAAGATTGTAACTTAAAAGGTTACTGTGTAGGGGGCGCTCAGGTATCGGAGAAGCATTCAGGTTTTATTATTAATAAGAAAAATGCAACAGCAATGGATATATTAAGGCTCATAGAACATGTGCAGAAAATTGTTCATGAATGCTATGGAGTGGAATTGAAAACTGAAGTAAGAATAATAGGTGAAGATGCAGTATAGTGGATGCTGCATCTGCCTTATGTCACAAAAAATAGTAGATGAAATTTCATCTACTATTTTTTGTGACTAAATGTGATGGCAACTTGAGGTGCCCCTAATTAAGCTAAATACTTAAATTGAGATTGATATAAATTGTAATATTCGCCTTTTAATTCCATAAGCTCATCGTGGGAACCAGCTTCCACAATAGTACCTTTATCAATATACATGATTCTGGTTGAGTTCTTGATTGTAGATAGCCTGTGAGCTATTATAAAGGAAGTTCTATTCTTCAAAAGTTCTTGAAGACCCTGTTGAAGCAGAATTTCTGTATTTGTATCTATACTTGAGGTAGCTTCATCAAGTATTAATATAGCAGGATTAGCCAAAAGAGCTCTTGCAAAGGCTATCAATTGTCTCTGACCTGCTGAGAACATGGTACCTCTTTCATTAACTATGGTGTTATATCCATTATCAAGAGATTTTATGAAGTCATGAGCTCGGACTATTTTAGCCGCTGCAATAACTTCATCATCTGAAGCTGTAAGATTTCCATATCTTATATTGTCCATTACCGTACCTGAGAAAATAAAGGAATCCTGAAGCATAACACCCATTTGCTTTCTCAAGGAGTTTAGAGTAACCTTACTTATATCGGTTCCGTCAATCAAGACAGCTCCATCATCTATGTTATAGAACCTGCTGATAAGGTTTATTATAGTAGTTTTACCAGCTCCAGTAGGTCCAACCAATGCTATAGAGCTTCCAGCGGGAACCTTGAAAGATACATCCTTTAGTATTCTGTGACCTTCATCATAAGAAAAATTAACCTTCTTAAATTCTAGATCACCTTTTATCTCGGGCATTGTTGAAGCATTAGGTATATCCTTCACAGTCGGCTCCTCATCAAGAGTTTCAAATATTCTCTCTAAATAAGCCATACCATTAATTATGTCATTGTAGGTATTAGCTATATTTGAAATAGGAGTCCAGAATCTGCCTATATATCCTATGAAAGCAACAAGCACACCAACGGATATGCTGCCTCCAATCCATTTGATTCCTAGTATATAAATAGCTGCGGAAACCAAGGAAGATATATTATCAACAAAAGGTCCCATTAAAAATTGAATTTCTACGCATCTCATCCAAGATTTTCTATAGCTTTCATTCAAGTTATAAAAGATTTCAGAATTAGTTTTTTCTCTTGCAAAGCTTTGAGTTACCTTCATTCCACAGATAGATTCATGTATGTAGGCATTTAAATTGGAAGACTTGTTACTAAGTATTTGCCAGGCCTTTCTTTGAGCAGTTTTAATAAGAAAAGTGGCAAATATTAATACAGGAAGTCCTAGTAAAGTTATTATTGTAAGCCTAACATTTATAACCAGCATAAAGCCTATTATTACAAATAGAGAAAAAGTATCTGTAAAAAGGTTTATGATACCCGTAGATAGAAGGTCGCTAAGGCTGTTTACATAGTTAACCACCCTAACAAGAATCTTTCCATGAGGTCTGCTGTCGTAATAGGTAAAAGGTAATTTTTGAAGATGCTCAAATAAATCTTTTCTAAGATTAAAGATGACATTTTGACCAACATAATTCATCTTTTTTATCTTAATCTTCAAGCACACTAAATTAATAACTTGAGTTAATAGAAATATTACTGCAACAATAATTAATCCTTTAACATCTTTATTAGGTATTTGATTATCTAAAGCTATTTTAACCAAGTAAGGACCAGTTAGTCCAGCTACGGAGGATAAAAGCATTATAATCAGAGTGAAAATCATCTCTTTCTTATAAGGAACTAAATATTTAAAAACCCTTTTAAGATATTGGAAATTAAAACCACGTTCTAGTTCTTCATCCACATCATACTTATTTCTTGCCATTTATATCACCTCGCTCCCATATTGATTTTTAAATACCTCGTAGTAATAGCCTTTATTGGCAACCAACTCATCATGAGTTCCTTCTTCAACTATACGGCCATTATCCATAACTATAATTTTGTTGGCTTTCTTAACAGAAGATATTCTGTGAGCTATTATAAAGGTTGTTCTGTTATTTTTATATTTATTAAGCATAGTTTGTATTTCATGCTCAGTTTCCATATCTACGGCGGAAGTTGTATCATCCAAAATCAGAATTGAAGGATCCTTTATCAAGGCTCTGGCAAGAGAAATTCTCTGCTTCTGCCCACCGGAAAGACCAACTCCACGTTCACCTATGATGGTATCATATGCATCTTCCAGATCCTTTATAAAATCTGCAGCCTGAGCTTTTTCAGCGGAATCCTTTACAGTTTCAATAGAAGTTTCTGGAACTCCGTAAGCTATATTTCCTTCAATAGTATCTGAAAACAAGAATATGTCCTGCATTGCTGCACCGATATTTCTTCTAAGGCACTGAAGATTTATATTCTTTATGTTAGTTCCGCCTATATAAATACCTCCGCTGCTGCAATCATAGAATCTGCATAAAAGATTTATGATAGAAGTTTTACCAGAACCTGTGGCACCAACTATACCTATGGTTTCTCCAGCCTTTACCTTAAGATTTATATTCTCAAGAATTTTTTCACCATCATAACTGAAATTGACGTCCTTAAATTCTATATCACCAGTAAGCTTCTCCACATCTAAAGCATTAGGAGCATTCTTTATATCTGGGTTTACCAGAAGCAATTCAAGAATTTTCTCTGCAGAAGTGGTAAATCTTTGGCAGTCATTTATTAGCCAGCCGGACATTCTTAAGGGGTTATTAACAGAGAAAATAAGAGAGTTAAAAGTAACCAACTGCCCTACACTCATCATGTTTTTTATTACAAGAATTCCTCCAACTAAGATAGTAACAATGTTAAGCATACCTGATAGAAATTCCAAAGTAGGAAGATATTTTGACCATACAGCAGCAGACTCTAGATTTCTCTGCTTAAATTTTGCATTAGCCTTTTCAAACTTTTCCATCTCGAAGTCTTCTTTGGCAAAAGCTTTTACTACTCTATTACCGCTTATGTTTTCTTCTGCTACAGTATTAAGTCTTGAAAACTGAGCTCTGATTTTTTTGAAGGTAGGTTTTACTTCTACAGTCAATTTTCTAGCGAAATATGCAACAGGAATAGTGAACAAGAATACGGCAAAGGCAAATTTATAATTAATATAGAACATAATTCCAAGCCCGAATATAAAAATCAAGGAGTTTTCATATATCATGTATATTACCCAGGCTATGAAATGCCTCAAGGTATCCATATCGCCAGTAAGCTTGGTCATAATATCGCCGGTTCTATTTTTATCAAAATAGTCTACATCTAAAAATTGAAGTTTATTATACATCTCACTTCTTACTTTAAATATTGTTCTTTGAGATATGCTTTCAAAATCTATCTGGAAGCCATATCTTATTGCTGATCTTACCAGAGTAACAACTATCATAACAATTATATATGGAATGAGCTTTCCAGTTTGTCCCTTTACTATAACCTGATCTACAATTATTCCTGAGAGCCAAGGAACTACCATATTAAGTGCTGATGAAATAGTTACCAGAACTAGTCCGAGTATAAGCATCCATTTGTGCGGCTTCAAGTATTTCCACATGAATTTTTTTATCAAAGGATTCCCCTCCCTTTTATTAATTTATATGCTTTGCGTTACTAGACAATTATGAGTCAGCTGGATTGATAAGTAAATGTATTATTTTGAGTGATTTATAACCAATGATGTGCATATTGTTTATGAAAAGACATGGTCTATTTTGCTAGCCAAGATTTAATGAGATTGTATGTGATAAAGCATTTGTGTTATAATAAAAATAAATAGCTGTGTTAAAACAGAATGTATAACAGTGATATAATAGGTGCAGTAATATTAGTATTATTGAGTGCAGAATAAGGAATACGGGAGGGCATTATGAGATTTGTAATTGTAACTGGATTATCTGGAGCAGGTAAAACTCAAGCTATGAGAAGTTTAGAAGATATAGGATATTTCTGTGTTGATAATTTGCCGCCAACGCTCATACCTAAGTTTGGAGAAGTGTGTTATCAGACAGATGGAAAAATAGATAAGATAGCATTAGTGATGGATATAAGAGGGGGATTATTCTTTGATGCCCTGTTTGAAAGTCTCAAAGAATTGGAGAAACAAGAGTATCAGTATGAGATATTATATCTAGATGCTAATGATGAAGTACTGATAAAAAGATATAAGGAATCTAGAAGAAAGCATCCTTTAGCCCCAGATGGGAGAGTTTTGCAGGGGATATCCCTAGAGAGAAATAAACTAAGCGAGCTTAGAAACAGAGCTGATAATATAATAGATACCAGCAAGCTTTCTATTTGGGATTTAAGGCAGAAAATCACGGATATATATGGAGAGGAAGGGCAGTCAGAGGTTGAACTTATGATAACTGTGCTGTCTTTTGGATTTAAATATGGAATTCCGGTGGATTCAGATTTGGTTTTCGATGTTAGATTTGTTCCGAACCCATTCTATATTCCAGAACTCAAACCTTTTTCAGGTCTTGATAAGCCTGTTCAGGAATATGTACTTTCCAATGAAGTTACCAAAGCATTTGTTGGCAGGTTAGAAGATATGCTTAAGTTCTTAATTCCAAATTATATTAAGGAAGGAAAAAGACAGCTGATAATTTCTATAGGCTGTACAGGGGGAAGACATAGATCCGTGGCTATAGCCAATGAAATCTATGAAAAGCTTATAAAGCAGGGACATAAAGTCAACATAGAACATAGAGATATTAGTGAAGATGTAAATAGGGGTGTTAGAAAACTATGAAATTTAGGGATTGGCTAAGACCTGGTGTTAGACTTAAGAGGTGGATTTTTCTAGGAACTATGGGGGTGCTTTTTATAGTTTTTGGAATAATGGAGTATTCTAGGAATCCTACCTTTTACTTTTTGTATAAATTATTTTGGCTTTATTTAGTTTTCCTAGGTATATTCGTAATATATTTAGCGATTGGGCAAGGAATGAAGTCAATAATAGCATTAATAAACAAAGGATATATAAATATCCGATTAGATTCTAGAAACTTGGAAAGCTTAATATATGAAAAAAGACTTTTGGTAAAAGGACCTAAGATAGTTGTAATAGGCGGTGGTACAGGACTCTCCACCATGTTAAGAGGTCTTAAGTACTACACCTCTAATATAACAGCTATAGTTACTGTAGCAGATGATGGCGGAGGTTCAGGAGACCTTAGAGAAGATTTAGGAATATTGCCCCCAGGAGATATTAGAAACTGCATATTAGCACTTTCTGATACTGAACCGCTCATGGAAGAATTACTTCAGTATAGGTTCAAAGATGGAAGGCTTAAGAATCAAAGCTTTGGAAACTTATTCTTAGCTGCTATGGATGGAATATCTTCAAACTTTGAGGAAGCCGTACAAAAGGTTAGTTCCGTACTTGCGGTTACAGGAAAGGTTATGCCGGTTACTCTTGACAATGTGATACTTAAAGCAAAACTTAAAAATGGTAATGAGGTTTCTGGTGAATCTAATATTCCAGAAGAAGCAGTAGCACAAAATAGTCCTATTGAAAGACTATTTATAGAACCAGAAAATGCTAAGGCTTTGGAAGAGGCAATAAATGCAATAGAAGAGGCAGACGCCATAGTATTTGGGCCAGGAAGCTTATATACTAGCATAATTCCTAATCTATTGGTTAAGGATATATCCGCAGCAATAAAAAAATCTGATGCTTTTAAGATATATATATGCAATATTATGACTCAGCCTGGAGAAAGTGATAATTACGATGTGGCTGAGCATATAAACGCCATAAACAGGCATGTAAACGGTGAAATAGTAAACTGTGTTATAGCAAATGCAGGAAGGATAGATAAAAAGCTTTCTGAAATATATAAGAAGCAGGGTTCAAATCTGGTTAATATAGATAAGGAAAGATTAAGAAAACTTGGAGTCAACTTGGTAGAAGGAGACTTTGTGAAAGTTAATAAGGACCTTATAAGACATGATGCTGAAAAATTAGCATCTATATTAGTTGAAACCATAATGGAAAAGAAATTATTCTATGATAAGAGAAAGATAATAGAGTATTTCTATTTATCTGAGAGATTAAAGCAAAACAAAAATCAAGCTAATTAGGAGAATTAATATGTCATTTTCATCAAAAGTTAAAGAAGAAGTTTGCAGAAATATGGAAATGTCCTTAGAAGAGGCCACAGCAGTAATAGCAGGTATAATGAAGGTAAGCGGAACCTTATCTTTAGTGGGAAATAATAATATAAATTTCAGGATAACCACTGAAAATGCCACTATTGCAAGAATGATATTTAAGCTTTTAAAGAGCTATTTTAATATTCACAGCAGGCTGATGGTAAAAAGGAGCAATTCCCTTAAAAAAAATAATATATACATGGTTATGATAACTGAAGATATGCATGTTAAAGACTTTCTTAAAAAAGTAGGAATACTTAAGGATGAGAATGTGATAGCTTTTGACTATGGCATAAGGGAAAGCATAGTTTCAACGGAAGAAACTAAAAAGTATTATATAAGAGGTGCATTTTTGGGCGGCGGAAGCATAAGCAATCCAGAAAAGACCTATCATTTAGAATTCGTTACTCACGACTTTGATTATGCTAAGGCTCTTAGTGAAATGATAAATTCTTTTGGCTTGGCCTCAAAGGTAATACAGAGAAAGAGCAGCTTTATTATATATATAAAAGAAGGTGAGCAGATAGTAGATCTCCTTAACATAATAGGAGCCCACAGCTCACTTTTAGAAGTAGAGAATATAAGAATAATGAAAGAAATGAGAAACAATGTTAATAGGCTTGTAAACTGTGAAACAGCTAATCTTAGCAAGACTGTAAATGCAGCAGTCAGGCAGGTGGAAAGCATAAAGCTTATACAGAGTGAAATTGGTCTTGGAAGGCTGCCTAAAAATCTTAGAGAAATCGCAGAGCTTAGGCTGAATTATCCCGATGAATCCTTGAAGGAATTAGGAGAGATGCTTGATCCTCCAGTGGGAAAATCCGGAGTAAACCATAGGCTTAGAAGGATAGAAAAGATAGCGGATGAGCTTAGGAAGGAAGAAAGGTAGGGCACTTATATGTCAAAGCATGAAGAGATAATAAAACATATACTATCCTTAGAGGTGGGATATAAGATTTCTGTAAGAAGTATGGCGTCAGAGCTAGGAGTTAGTGAAGGTACAGCCTATAGAGCTATAAAGGATTGCGAAGCTTTAGGAATAGTATCAACCATTCCAAGGGTAGGAACTGTTAGAATTGAGAAGGTTGAAAAGAAGAGTATAGAGACGCTTACCTATGCAGAAGTAGTAAATATAGTAGATGGTACTATACTTGGAGGAAAAGAAGGAGTATACAAGACTTTAAATAAATTTGTCATAGGGGCAATGACTTTAGAAGCTATGGAAAAGTATATAAATCCTAATTGTATGCTTATAGTAGGTAACCGAGAAGAGGCACAGGAATTAGCTCTTAACAATGAATCCGCTGTGCTCATAAGCGGAGGCTTTACCTGCTCTGATAGAATAAGAAAATTAGCTAATGAAAAATGTCTTCCTATAATTTCTTCAAGCTATGATACCTTTACCATAGCTACAATGATCAATAAGGCTATATCAGAAAGCCTCATAAAAAAAGATATAATTTTAGTGGAAGATATTATGAAAAACAATCCAGTGACTCTATCAGTAAATGATACTGTAGCGGATTGGAAAGAAGTAATGGATAAAACCAAGCATGAAAGATATCCAGTAGTTGACAGCGAAAATAAAGTGGTAGGAATAATAACCCTTAAAGATCTGCCTATAGATTATTCTATAGAGGATCCTATTGGTAAGCTGATGAGCAAATCGGTCATCACGGTAAATGCAAAAACTACAGTGGCATATGCGGCTCACATAATGGGATGGGAATCTATAGAAATATGTCCAGTGGTAGAGGGCAAGAAATTGATAGGAATAATTACTCGGCATGATGTTATAAAAGCCCTGCAATATGCTTCGAGGCAGCCTCAGGTAAGCGATACCTTAGAGGATGTTATACTCAAGAATTTCGAGTATGAAATGCAAAATGGAGTGGTTCATTTTTATGGCAGAATAATTCCACAGATGCTGGATACTATCGGTACCGCATCCTGGAGTTCTCTTAACATGCTCTTGTCCACTATAGGCTTGGTGACTCTAAGACAAAAGAACAATATAAATATATCAGTGGACAGCATAAGTACTTATTTTATGAGACCTGTCCAAGTGGATAATGAGATTGACATATATGCTAAAATAATGGATACAGGAAGAA
Source organism: Clostridium sp. 19966 (assembly GCF_032335695.1). Lineage (NCBI taxonomy): Bacteria > Bacillati > Bacillota > Clostridia > Eubacteriales > Clostridiaceae > Clostridium > Clostridium sp. 19966. Next base: position 80,790 of record NZ_JACTOJ010000004.1, on the reverse strand, counting down.
GTTTTTGCAAGGTGGAAATAGATATGGCTGATAAAAATGGAAGCCAGATTGGAAAGGCTTTATTATCTGCTAGGGTAATAAAAAAGTAATTTACCAATCATGAAAAGCACTGCACCTTTAATAAATAGGCTATGTTTTAAATCAGTGTAAAAATAAGCACTGATATAAAGCAAGGCCAATAAATATCATAAGAAAGGGGTGGTATGATGGATACAAAGGATTTTGTGCATCTTCATGTGCATACAGAATATAGCCTGCTAGATGGCTCAGGTAAGATAAAGCCCCTGATAGCTAAAGCAAAAGAGCTTGGAATGAGTTCCATAGCGATTACAGACCATGGTGTCATGTATGGCTGTGTTGATTTTTACAAAGCAGCTAAGGAAGCTGGAATAAAGCCTATAATAGGCTGCGAAATATATATTGTCCCTAAGGATATGCACTTAAAGCTACAGGATAAGGACAACCGTACTTACCACTTAGTTCTGCTGGTGAAAAACGAAACTGGCTATAACAATCTGATGAAGATAGTTTCTACAGCCTCCATAGAAGGGTTTTACTATAAGCCTAGAATAGACCATGAATTTTTGAAAAATAACAGTGAAGGACTTGTAGCCCTAAGCGCCTGCCTTGGAGGAGAAGTGCAGTCACATCTTCTCAATGAAGAATATGACAAAGCTAAGGAAGCTGCTCTTTTTTACAAGTCTGTATTTAAGGAAGATTTCTATTTAGAGCTGCAGGATCACAATGTAGAGGATCAGCTTAAGGTAAATGAGAAGCTCATAGAGCTTTCCAAGGAAATAGAAGCCCCCTTGGTGGCTACAAATGATGTTCACTATATAAACAGAGAAGATTACAAATCTCATGATATTCTTTTATGCATACAGACAGGGAAAACTGTAGATGAAGAGGACAGGATGAGATATCCTTCAGATCAGTTCTATTTAAAAGATGCTGAAGAAATGCATTATCTTTTTTCTTATATTCCAGAAGCTTTAGAGAATACAGTTAAAATAGCTGAAAAATGCAATTTTGACTATGAATTTCATAAATCTAAGCTGCCTAAATTCCCGCTGCCAGAGGGAGTAGAGCCCTACGAATATTTAGTGGAAAATTGCTTTAGAGGGCTCATAGGTTTATATGAGGTTTTCACCCCGCTAAGGCAAAAACAAATCAATATAGAGGAAATTATACAATTTAGCCAGGGTATAAAAGAGGCTAAAGATTTAGTTGATAGACTTCAATATGAGCTTGGAGTCATAAAGCAGATGGGCTATGTGGATTATTTTCTTATAGTTTGGGACTTTATAAGATTCTCAATGGAAAATAACATACCTACAGGACCAGGAAGAGGGTCTGCTGCGGGTTCCATAGTTGCCTATACCTTAGGAATCACAAAAATCGATCCTATAAAATACAGTTTGATATTTGAAAGATTCCTTAATCCAGAGCGTGTTTCCATGCCAGATATAGATTCTGATTTTTGTTATGAAGGAAGACAGAGGGTTATTGATTACGTTGTGGAAAAATACGGAGAAAACAATGTGTCTCAGATAATAACCTTCGGAACCATGGCCGCCAGAATGTGTATAAGAGATGTAGGAAGGGCTATGAATTATTCCTATTCTGAAACAGATAAGATAGCTAAGATGATTCCTACTATGCTGGGAATCACCATAGAAAAAGCCTTGGATATAAATCCTGATTTAAAAGCCGCATATGATGAAGATGAGAGAGTAAAGCAGCTTATAGATGTAAGCAAAGCTCTGGAAGGTCTTCCTAGGCACTCTTCTACTCATGCAGCAGGAGTAGTTATTGCCTCTCAGCCCTTAGTGGAGTATGTTCCGCTTCAGAGAAATGAAGAAATGATTGTAACTCAGTTCACCATGGGAACTTTAGAGGAGCTGGGACTTTTAAAAATGGACTTTCTAGGTCTTAGAACCCTTACTGTAATGAGAGATACCATAGATTTTATAAGAGAAAATCGTGGAATAGAAGTAAATCTTGACAAGCTTGGCTTTGAAGATAAAGAAGTATATAAAATGATAGGAGAAGGTAAGACCGTAGGAGTGTTCCAGCTGGAGTCTGCAGGAATGACCAACTTCATGAAGGAGCTTAAACCTGATTCCCTTGAGGATATAATAGCTGGAATAAGTCTTTACAGACCAGGCCCTATGGCAGAGATTCCTAAATATATAGAAAATAAAAGGTTTCCAGATAAAATAAAATATTTGACTCCAGAGCTGGAAGCTGTACTTGGTGTATCTAACGGAGTAATGATATATCAGGAGCAGGCTATGGAGATAGTTAGAGAGCTTGCTGGATATTCCATGGGAAGAAGTGATCTGGTAAGGCGTGCCATGTCTAAAAAGAAGCACAAGGTCATGGAAGAGGAAAGAAAGAATTTTATCCATGGAATCGTGGATAAAAATGGAAAGGTTGAAGTTCCAGGCTGCGTAAGAAATGGAATAAGCGAGGATATAGCAAACAAGATTTTTGATCAGATGATAGATTTTGCCTCCTACGCTTTTAATAAGTCTCATGCAGCTGCTTATGCGGTAATAGCATATCAAACCGCTTATCTTGCCAAATATTATCCTGCAGAATACATAGCAGCAATGTTAAATAGTGTTATGGGTATAAGTGAGAAGGTGTCCTATTATATAAGATTTGCAGAAAGCCTTGGAATTCAAGTGCTTCCTCCAGATATAAATGAAAGTCATGCAAAATTTACAGTAAAGAATGAAACTATCATAAGGTTTGGCTTGGCTGCTATAAAAAATACTGGAGTAGCTGTAATAAACAGCATAGTGAAATGCAGAGAAGAAAAGGGAAAGTTTACCTCCTTATATGATTTCTGCGATAAAATTGAACTTTCCACAGTTAGCAAAAGGGTGCTGGAAAGCCTCATAAAGGCTGGGGCTCTTGATGGATTTAAGGTGTTCAGATCGCAGCTATTGGCTGTTTATGAGAGAATACTTGATGGAATGACTAATGAGAAAAAGAGAAATATAGATGGGCAGTTAAGTATGTTTGGAAGCTTTGATTCCACTGCTTCTGGAAATAAACTATTTGAAGCTGATATAAAATATCCTGATATAAAGGAATTTGAAAAGAAGCATATGCTGGCAATGGAAAAAGAGATGACTGGGCTTTATATATCAGGTCATCCACTGGAGGAGTATGAGCAGGCCCTTAAACTTCAGACCAGCGCTAAAACCATAGATATATTAGAAGCTGCCAAAATAAGCACTACCCTAGAAGATGAGGATAATAATTTTATTTTGGAAGAACCCTCAAGAAGAGATGAAAAAGACATAGGTGATGGCAGCAGAGTCATATTAGGAGGAATAATAAGTGCCGTAAGCAGAAAGTTTACTAGAAACAATGACAGAATGGCATTTATAACCCTTGAAGATCTGTATGGAAGCATAGAGGTCATAGTGTTCCCTAAGACTATGGAAAGAGTATCTATGTTTATTGAGGAAGACGGCATGGTGCTCATAAATGGAAGAGTCAGCATAAAGGAAGATGAAGCTCCAAGAATAATTTGTGAAGGCATAAGGCCTCTTGAAAATTTGAAAATATCAAATTTATATATTGCTATCGAAGATGAAAAAACCTTGAGAAACATATATGGGGAGATAAAAAAATTATTGCTTAAATTTAAAGGTACTACACCCGTATTTTTGTGCACTAAAAGGGAAAGACTAAAAAATAGGATGAACAGAGAATATTGGGTGAATATTGACACGGATGTTTTGGAAATACTAAAGAGGGAATTCGGAGAGCAAAACATAAAATTAATTGATAATTAATATATAAATATCTGTATAAATGACCTGTTATGTGAAGCTATTATAATGCAGGAATTTATACAGAATTAAAAAAATGTGAAATATAAAAATTATTTTTTTAGAAACATCTATAAAAAAGTGCAGGAAAGAGCATTAAATATATTAATAAATTTATATTAGTGTTTTAGGGAGCATAAAGTCTAAAAAAATGTAAAAATTTTTTTAGACAATAAACCCTAAAAAAATGTTAAAAATACTGATACTTAAACATTTTCAATGAAAAATTCAGACATATAAATGCAATTTTTCTTGCATTAAAAATTGAGAGTTGTGAAAAACATAAAAAATAATAGATATTGTATCGATATTTATATTTTTGTATAAAAGCACAACAATACTATTGTTGCATATTTAATATTTTTATAGTAACATTATTTTGAAAGAAAAATTAATAGCAATTGAACTAATATGTATTACTAAAGTTACAATTTTGACCATGGTGGGACAACTTATGGCCCATGGGGTAACAGGAGGAATAATAATGAGAAAGATTGCAGTATTAACTAGTGGTGGAGACGCACCAGGAATGAACGCTGCCATTAGAGCAGTGGTTAGAATGGGGCTTGATAAAGGCTTAAATGTTATGGGTGTTCAAAGAGGATATAACGGCCTTATAAATGGAGAAATCTTTGAAATGACTCGTAGCTCAGTTTCTGACATAATTCAAAAGGGCGGAACAGTACTTAGAACCGCTAGATGTGAAGAATTTAAAAAAGAAGAAGTTAGAATGAAGGCTGCAGAAGTGCTTAGAGTTTTTGGAATCGATGGCTTAGTAGTAATAGGCGGAGACGGTTCTTTCACTGGTGCAAAACTTCTTTCAAAACTTGGGGTAAATACTATAGGACTACCAGGAACAATTGACAATGATCTTGCATACACAGATTACACAATAGGTTTCGATACTGCTTTAAATACTGTTCTAGATGCTATAAATAAATTAAGAGATACATCTGCTTCTCATGAAAGAGTAAGCATTGTTGAGGTAATGGGAAGAAATTGCGGAGACATAGCTTTATTCTCAGGAATCGCGGGTGGTGCAGAAACAATAATAGTTCCTGAAAAAGGCATGAATGTAGATGATATATGCAGAAGTGTATTAGAAGGAAAGAGAAATGGAAAGATGCATAATCTCATAATTCTTGCTGAAGGAGTAGGCGGATCTGAAAAGCTTGCAAAAGAAGTTGAGAAGGTTACTGGAGTTGAAACAAGAGCTACAAAGCTTGGACATATCCAAAGAGGAGGAAGCCCTTCCGCTTTCGATAGAATTTTAGCTTCAAGACTTGGAGCGAGAGCTGTAGAACTTCTTATTGAAGGAAAATCTTCAAGAGTTGTAGGAATGAGAGGCGGCAAAATTGTTGATGACGATATAGATGAAGCATTGGCAATGCCTAGAAAATTTGATGATAATCTTTATGAGATAGCCAATGCACTGTCATATTAAAAACCATATTGCTAACAAAAAAATTTACATAAATGATATTTTATAATAAGGAGAGCAAATTTATGAAAAAAACAAAGATTATTTGTACTATAGGACCATCCAGTGAGGATAGAGAAACATTATCTAAAATTATTGAAAGTGGAATGAATGCTTCCAGACATAACTTTTCTCATGGAGATCATGAAGAACATGGCGGAAGAATAAAGCTAGTTAAGGAATTAAGAGCAAAATACAATAAGAACATAGCTATAATTCTTGATACTAAGGGACCAGAAATAAGAACTGGAAACTTTGCAGCAGGAAAGGTTGAACTTAAGGAAGGAACTTCTTTCACTATTTACTGCGGAGAAGAAGTATCAGGAGATGAAACTAAGTGTTCAATTTCTTATACAGATTTATATAAGGATGTTAAAGCAGGAAATCAAATCCTTATAGACGATGGTCTTGTAGGACTTGAAGTTAAAGCTATTAAAGGAACTAACATTGAGTGTGTTGTTACAAACTCTGGTTTAGTAGGAAGCCACAAGGGAGTAAATGTTCCTGGAGTTTCAATTCAGTTGCCAGCTATAACTGAAAAAGATATATCAGACCTTATCTTCGGTGTTGAAATGGGAGTTGATGCTATAGCAGCATCTTTCATAAGAAAAGAAGCTGACGTTCTTGCTATAAGAAAAGTTCTTGATGATAATGGCGGACAGAATGTAAAGATCATATCTAAGATAGAAAATCAAGAAGGTGTTGATAACGTAGATTCAATACTTGCAGTTTCTGACTCTATAATGGTAGCTAGAGGAGACATGGGTGTTGAAATCCCAATGGAACAAGTTCCACTAGTTCAGAAGATGATAATAGAAAAATGTAACGCAGTTGGTAAGCCAGTTGTTACTGCAACTCAAATGCTTGACTCAATGATGAGAAATCCAAGACCAACAAGAGCAGAAGTTTCAGACGTTGCTAATGCAATATTTGATGGTACTGACTGTATCATGCTTAGCGGAGAAACTGCTAACGGAAAATATCCAGTAGAAGCTGTATCAGCTATGGCTAAGATTGCTGAATCTGCTGAATCAAAGCTTAACTATGAAGAAAACCTTAAGAAGAAGAGAAAATCTCATGTTGCAAATGTTCAGAATGCTATAAGCCTTGCAACTTGCAATACTGCAGCTGAATTAAATGCATCAGCTATAATAACTGCAACTCAGAGCGGACAGAGTGCTAAGAACATATCAAAATACAGACCAGAATGTCCAGTAATTGCAATCACTCCAAGTGAAGATGTAGCAAGAAAGCTTGCTTTCCATTGGGGAGTATATCCAATAGTATCTGAAAATGTTGCAACAACTGATGAATTAATAGAAAAATCAGTTAAGCTTGCTACTGAAGCTGGTTATGTTAAAGAAGGAGATCTAGTAGTTGTTTCTGCTGGAAAGCAAGTTAACAATATTGGAGCTACTAACATGATGAAGGTTCACGTTGTAGGAGAAAAATAATATAACCTTTGTTACGAACTAAAAATCAATGATATAAATTAGTAAAACTGCTGATTAATGGATAATTGTACAATTACATTTTAAAAATTTGTGAATTATGCAATTTATTCATATCTATTTCAGCAGTTTTTTGTTTTTTTTATTGTTAATAGAATTTTATTCAAGTATAATAAGAATAGTATTTTTGCTAATAATTTATTAGAATATTACAATATTGCTGTATATTCTAATAAATAATGGTAAGAATAATAACAAGAAAATAATGGCAACTGTTTCTATTTTTGCACCTTTAAGGTGCACTTTTTTTGCCTTTTTTAACAGGCTAGGTTTTAAAACATATACAACCATAATTAAGCAAATATATGCATAAAAATGCTGAAGATTGGCACAATATAGGCATAGAATTAAAATATATTGTCTTGGAGATGATGATATGAACGGTGTTTTATCTTGTAATGCGGCTAATTGCATTCACAATATGAATGGATTCTGTTCTGCCAAGAATATAGCTGTGAAAGGCTTCAGCGCTCAAAATTCAGCAGATACATTATGCAGTACTTTTGCAGAAAAAACATTTAAGAACGCTTTTTCAACTTTTACCAATACTAATTTATCTGGCGAAATGAAGCAGTTGTTTAGCATGGAAAATATAAATATGTATCCTAGCGTTCAATGCAATGCTACTAGGTGCATACATAATAGAGATATGTTGTGTGAAGCTAGAAGCTTAACAATAGCTGGTTCCCGTGCGACTAATTCAGAAGGTACCTATTGCAGCACCTTCAGGGGCTAATATATTTTAGGTTGAAGTGAAAATACAACCTGTGTTAATATGATTAATATAATAATTTTTGTAAAGATTTAATGAGGTAGTCTTATGATAAATTTTAAAAAAAATGATGAAATTACTGTGGATATAGTAGCTCAAGGATATGAGGGAGAAGGAGTTGCAAAACCAGAAGGTTTTCCTTTATTTATACCTGGAGCCTTAGAAGGGGAGAAAGTAAAGATAAAAATAATCAAGCTCTCAAAAAGCCATGGTTTTGGAAAGCTTATAGATATAATTGAGCCAAGCAGTTCCAGAAGAGAACCTACTTGTCCTATATATAAAAGATGCGGAGGCTGTCAGCTTCAGCATATGTCCTATGAAGCTCAGCTTAATTTTAAAAAGGAAAGAGTGAAAGAGTGCATAGAGCGCATAGGCGGAATTAAAGATGCAGTGATACACCATACTCTAGGAATGGAGAAGCCTTACAGATATAGAAATAAGGTAGCTCTTCCTGTTGGAGCTGGAGCAGACAATAATTTGATTGGCTTCTATGCAGCCCGCTCTCATGAAATCATAAATGTAGAAAGCTGCGGCATACAGCATGAAGAAGCGGATTCTGTAATTAAACTTATAAGAAATTGGATGAAAGAATTTGCTGTCACTGGCTATGATGAAAAGATTCATTCCGGAATTTTAAGGCATGTGATGGTAAGAAAAGGCTTTACCACTGGAGAAGTTATGGTGGTTTTAGTAACCAACGGTAAAAAACTTCCTCACAAAGAAAGCTTGGTGGAAAAGCTTAAGGAAAACATAGCAGGAATAAAGAGCATAATTCAGAACATAAATACTAAAAATAGCAATGTGATAATGGGTCTTGAGAATATAGTTCTCTGGGGAACTGAGAATATAACTGATTATATAGGTGAGTTTAAATTCAGCATATCACCCTTGTCCTTTTTTCAGGTTAATCCCCTTCAAACTAAGGTGCTTTATGATAAAGCACTTGAATATGCGGCTCTTACCGGGAATGAAGTGGTTTTTGATGCTTACTGCGGAGCTGGAACCATCTCTCTTTTCCTGACACAGAAGGCTAAGAAAGTATACGGAGTAGAGATAATACCTGAAGCCATAGAAAATGCTAAGGAAAATGCTAAAATGAACTTGGTGGATAATGCAGAATTCTTAGTAGGACAAGCAGAAGTAGTGATTCCAGATTTGATAAATAAAGGTATAAAAGCAGAGGTAGTGGTGATAGATCCCCCAAGAAAAGGCTGTGAAGAAAGCCTGCTTCAGGCTATTGCGAAAATGGCACCAGATAGGATAGTTTATGTTTCCTGCAATCCGGCCACTTTAGCCAGGGATTTAGCTATATTGGAACTCCTTGGCTATAAGACAGTGGAAGTGCAGCCGGTAGACATGTTTCCGCAGACGACACATGTGGAGTGCGTAGTAGGAATACGTCGCAAGGATTTGTTATAATTATTGAATTTACTCACTTTGCAAGCTTTTATAACTTCAACACAAATGGTGATGATTTTAGAAATAAAGAGGTTATTCAGGGTGTTAAGGTTAGAGTGGGGATTTAATAGGGCGAGAGGGGATATGTTAGTGTTAATTTAATATGAGATGGAAAAAGACTATGAAGGTGCCGATTTAGATTTGGAACTTTATAGTCTTATTTCAATTTCTACATTTATTATAATAAATAGTTTCAATAAAGAATTGATACAAAGTTTTTGAGAAAATTGTAAAAACTATTTAAAGTTTTACAAAGAAAAATATGATCATAATTTTGTGATATTACCTGCCGATAATTGACATAATGTATCATGATCTACAAAAACTTTAGCATATATAGTTGAAATACATGGAATTTCTGATTTTAGATAATAAACATTACTTTGAAATGAAAAATTTAATGAATTGAATGCTTATTTTGGAATTTTGATAAAGTTTATGTAAAAATAATAATATATATGTTGTTGATGAGAAATTTTGGTAGTATAATAAAATAAATTAGAGGAGCAAATTACCTCCTTCTAAAATCTCTTAACGCCTTGTAAAATATAGAAAAATTGCAGGTCATTGAGGAGCAAATTAGAGGAGGATTTTTAGTGCGAGAATGGTTATTGCCTTTGATTATATTGCAAAGGAGGTTTGATTATATGAAAAAAGAATTTAAGCCACAAATGGAAATTTTTGATCCTTTTAAGGAGCCTTTTTCAACAGAAACTGAAGTCGTTTTTGACCTCAGAGATATGGATGCATGCTGCGCATGTACAGCTTGCTCAGCATGTAGCGCGTGTAAATAGTTTTAAAAGAGTTGCTCCTCTAATGAAACTACAGTTAGTAAACTATTCTCGATTGGAAAGCATGAAGGAGATTATAAAATGATTAAAAATATAAATAGAGCAACTGCACCCTTTTATGTACAATTTGAATTAACAGAAAGATGCAATAATAAGTGCTATTTTTGTTACAACCCACTTGGACATTTGGACGGTAACGAACTTAGCTTAGAAAAAGTAAAAAATATCTTAGACCAATTAGCTGAAGCAGGTGTATTTCGAATTAACTTTAATGGTGGTGAACCGTTAATGAGAAAAGATTATCGTGACATTGTAAAATATGCGTATGAGTTGGGTTTTGAATTACATATGAACACTAATTCGACACTTATTACTGATGAATTAGCTGAATACTTATCACATTATATGAAAAGTGTCTGTACATCTATTCTTCATTCAGACAGAGAAATACACGATAGGATGACTGGACGAGTAGGAGCATATGATGATGTTATTAGGGGAATACAGATTTGGAGAAGAAATAATGTTAAAGTTGAAGTAAATGTTTGTACTTCAACAGAGAATTATAAAGATATTTACAATATCGGAAAAATGATTTCTGATTTAGACTGTTATGCACTATGTTCCACAAGATATATTTTAAATAAAAAAGAAAATAAAAATTTATTATTGAATTCAGAACAAACAATGGAACTTATTGATCTTTTATTTAAGGTAAAAGAAGATTTTCCGAATGTAAGTGATGTTAGCTTGCCAGGACCAGTTCCATATTGTGAAGTAGAAAAACAATATTATGAGAAGCTAAGAATATTAAATATTCCTTGTCAATATGGATATGGACTAGCAAGAATTAGTCCAGTAGGAAAAATTACACCTTGTACAATATCAGATGATACAATTGGCGATTTAAACAAAGATAATTTTGCAGATATTTGGAAAGCAAAGGGATGGGAAAAGTACGAAAATCTATGTCATATTCCTGTTGCTTGTAGAAGTTGTGAGGAATTAAAGCGTTGTAAGGGCGGTTGTGTAGTATATGATGAATCAATCAATGCTTGCGGAGAAAAAGTAACAACCAGAAAGTGGAGCGAAGTTAATGAATAATGAATCACTTTTAAGATATAACATTAATATGAGTCCTACCAGGGTAGAACTTGAATTAACGGAACAGTGTAATTTGTTTTGTCAGTTTTGCTATAATACTCAGAAACCTATTATATCAACGTCAGTATATCAGGTGCTAGATAAACTTTATGATGAAGGTGTACTTGAAATTATTCTTACTGGTGGAGAACCCATGCTTCATCCGGAGTTTTTGAATATTTTAGATAAATGTTCTAAATTATTTACTAAAGTTATGGTTCAAACAAATGGTACATACATAACAGAAGAAATTGCTGGATGTTTAGAGAAGGCAAATGTCTTCGGGGTAAATATTTCACTTCATGGTTCAAAAGAGGTACATGAACAATTAACTTGTGTTGCTGAAAGTTATGGACAGGCCATGTTAGGGATTAAAAGAGTTTTGAATAAGAATATTAAAGTTGCATCTAATTTTGTATTAACTTCACTTAATGTTTCTTATTTAGGTGATTTTATTGATGAACTTTATAGTATTGGACTTAAAGAAATGACATTGACTAGATTTACCCCCACAGGTGTAGGTGCTAGTAATGCTAATTTAACTATATCACATCAGCAGTTGATTGATGCATTGTATTGTGTAAAGAAGAAAATGGATTATTATAAAGATTTTAAAATTATATTGGCTAATTCTATTCCATACTGTGCATTGCCAAATGACCTGAAGTTTTTTTGTGAATATTGCCATTTTGGAAGTTCAAGATTCTACATAGATGTGAATGGAAATGTCTTAATGTGTGGAATGTCAAGAATAGTAATAGGTAGCATACTAGAAAAAACATTTAAAGAAATTAAGTCGGATTCAGATATATATAAGAGTCATGTGTGCGGAACTGATGTGCCAGAAAAGTGCATAAAATGTAGTCAGTTTAGTGTTTGTAGAGGTGGATGTAGAGCAGCAGCTTATGCGTGTTCAGGTGAAATATGTGGAAGTGACCCATATTCTAAATAATGGAGGAAAAAACGATGAATTGTATTGATAAAAATTTATTATTAAAAGTTGCAGATGGAGTTAGAGCAAGAGAAGAAGAATTTGGACTGCTGATAGTGTCAAAAACAACACCAGCCATGTCATTAAATATGGATAGTAAATTTGTTTGGAATTTGATTGATGGTATTAACACTGTAGGAAACATCATTGATAAGGTAAAGGTTGAATATGAAGCCGATGATGTTGAGGAAAATGTATATGCAATTCTTAACGGGTTTATGCAATTAAAACTTGTACATCAAGCTGAATAGGGTGTGTAGAGTTATGCTAAATAAAGGTATGAATTATATAATTCCACCTACCTGTGAACCTACTGTTCCATTATTAGGACCATATCAGATGGCTGGATATGCTGAGAGTATAGGATATGAAATTCATATATATGATTATAATAACGAATTTGTAAAGTATATTATTAATAATGCACAAAGTGTTGAATATAAAGAAAAGAAAGAGGAACTTATTGATATATTGGAATGGAAAGCCTGCAAGAAGTTTATAGATTCATTTGAAGATATAAAAAGCTATTCTGATTTATTAAATGCTCTTAAGAATTGTGACACTTCAGTACGTTATTGGCATTTAATAGACTATATTAGAGCTTGTTATGATTTGTATTCCCTAAACTATAAAGAGTTACGTTTTAGGCTTGATGGATTAGATTGTAAATATAAATGGAATATTTGGGGAGATATTGAAAAATTTATTGAAGAATATAAAAATTCTGATTTAATGAACTTAATACGAACTTGGATAAATAGATTTGATTTTAGGCAATTGGGCGTAATTGGAATTAATATTACATTTGAAAGCCAATTATTTATAGCTATTTTATTTTGTATAGCAATACGAGAAATTCAGCCTAATTTATTTATTGTAGTTGGTGGAGGTTTTGTTAATTCATTTATTGATTCCGATGAATCTATTGGGCCGTTAGAAAAATATTGTGATATGGTTTGTGCAGAAGAAGGTGAAGCTTTAATTTGGCGTTTAAATGAACAAAAACAAATAAATTTTGAGGAATTACGTTCTTTAGGTAAATCAAGTGGAAAGTATGCTAAATTTGTGAAATCAAGTGATTTATGTAATCAGAAGTTGCAGGTATATCCTCCTAGGATTACACAAGAGCAGATATCATCATATTTATCCCCAAGTAGAATATTGCCTCTAAGATTCACATATCAATGCTATTGGGGAAAATGTAAGTTCTGTACCGATAAAGAATATCATGATTGCTTAGAACCAAAATATAATTTTACAAGAATGATTCAATATTGTATATCAAAAAGTCAAGAGCAATTATTTGATAGTATTTATTTTTTAGACAGTGCGATACCTGCCAATGTGTTAAAATTATTTTGTAAAGCAATTAAAGAAAATGGAGCTAAATTCACATGGGGAACAAATTCAAGATTTGATAAGGTGTTTGCAGATGAAGAATTTATTAAAATGTTAGCTGAAGCAGGATGCACATTTATTAAATTTGGACTTGAGTCAGGTTCGCAGAGAGTATTGGAATTAATGAATAAAGGAACTAAACTGGAAGATGCAGCTAAAATAATATATTTATGTCGTAAGTATAAAATTTTAGTTCATACTTATGTAATGTTTGCTTATCCAGGTGAAACAGAGTTAGATAGGCAAGAAACTAAAGCGTTTCTTTTGAGTGATTACTCGCACCCTGACAATTATAATTGTTCGGAATTTATATTGTATGGTACTGCACCTGTTGCAAAAGAGTTAGGATACTCTTTTCAGAATATAGATAATTGTGAAGAAGGTTGGCATAGTTCATCGTATAGTTTTACTAATGATAGTATAAAAAAAGCTGTTTCAGATATGAGGACAGCTTTTGATAATAAGTATCAACCATCAAATATTTTAATATCAACTGGACATACTATATCTCTTTCAGGAAAATTAACAAACAACATAATAAATAGAATAGTATTGAAAAATTCTACTTTATTAAGCCTTTCAGATAGTGTTGTATATTCTCAAACGAATAATATAAGTATTTTATCAAGGTGGAGAAGACGTGATTGTTTTGTATATTTCACAGGTGATTTTGCGGAGTACATTTTTAATAATTTTAAGAAAATAACAGTAGAAGAAGCAATGCAGGTTGGTTATACAACAGATACATTATATGAATTGATAAACGAAGGATTTTTAGAGTTCATCAATTATGGAGAAGGGGTAGCATTGCCGTATAATGACGATAATCAAATTGAATTTGTGTATGGAAATAAATTCAATAAATTAAAGTGGTATGGCTATTATGATGCTAACTAAGGTGATAGAAAAATATGAAGGAAAATTATGAGGCTTGGAATGGATATGCAAAAGAATATAATACAATGGCTAGATTTAATACAAAGTTAATTCACCTAGGATTAGGTTTAAAAGGCATTGAGTCTAATTCAATAGTTAAAGAAAATGACAAAGTTTTAGATGTAGGTTGCGGAAATGGATTAAATACATATTTAATAGCTCAGAATACCAGTGGCTATGTTCTCGGAATTGATGTAGCAAAGTCAGCTATTGATGATGCTAATACAAAATATGGATTAAGTAATCTTTCATTTACAGTAAATGACTTTGAAAATTTTGCATCTAAATATAATGGTGAAGTGTTTAATTTAGTTACTTTTTTTGGTTCAATAGATTATATAAGATTGAATGATGAATTTTTTTATAAGTTGAATAGTATTACAACTAAGGGAACTAAGTGCTTTATATCAAAATTTCACCCGTTCTGGACAACACTATATGACAATGACATTGAAATAGAATGTAACAAATGTTATTTTGATGATGGTAGAGAAGATAAAATTCAATATGGGATTCAGCAGAAGCATTTCTTTTTGAGATATCATTATACATTATCTTTTTTGGTAAAAATATTTAAAAAACATGGGTGGAGATTGAGTTTACTAGATGAACCCAAACCAGACATTAAAAATGCAGATTTTGCATATAAGAATTATGATACAGATGATGTTTTGATGGATAGGATTCAAAGAATACCTATGACCATGATCATTGAATTTGAACGGGGTGAATAATTTTGTCAAATGAAATTATTGTCAGGGATGCTAGTAATAACAATCTAAAAAATATTTCTGTTTCAATACCATTAAATAGGTATGTGGCATTAATGGGAAAAAGTGGAAGTGGTAAATCAACTTTAGCAGTTGATGTTATTTTAGCTGGATATATTAAAAAATATTATAATGTGATAGTTCCAGTAAAACCGGAATTATTTAAACAGAGAACTTCAGGATATTCTAAAAAATGCAGTTTATTAAAATTTATGGAGTTGAACGTAATTAGCAAAAATAAAGAATTGACTGTTATTGAGTACTTAAGATTAATAAAAATAACATCAAAATTTACAGCAGAGAATTTATTAATAATTGCTGAAAAACTAGGAATTTTAGAAATAAGTATGAATAAGAACATTTCTGAAATGAGTCTAACAGAATATAATAAATGTCGTTTTCTCAAGTTGTTGATTTCAAGTGAAGCAGAACTTTTTATTATTGATGAATTGTGTGCTGGAATGATATATGAAGAGGCCTGTGCAGTTGCTGATATTTTTAAATATATAGTATCTTTAGGTTTTTCAATTATTGCAATCGAACATTCATTGCCAATTATATCTTCTGCAGAATATGTAGTTGTGATGGGACCTGAGGCAGGGATAAATGGAGGCAAGGTTGTATTTGCAGGTGAAATGAGTGAATACAAGAAAAGAGACACTTGGAAGCAAATGATATTGACATATAATACAAATATTAACATTAATCAAGGTTCAAAAAAATTACTTAAAATTAGTGATGTTAATTATCACTCATTTAGTAAGATGGAAATTAAAATACCACTTGAGGGAATTGTTGCAGTATGTGGAGGAATGTGTGCAGGTAAAAGTTCAATGCTTGAAATAATATATAGAGCTTGCGATAAGTCTGCTAATGCATGGAAAAATAGAAAAGGAATAGATGGAGAGATTACAGGTAAGAACTATATTAGAAGACCATATATAATTGACCAAACTCCAATAGGTAATAATTCAATGAGTACGCCAGCAACTTACGCGAGTATTATGGATAGTATTCGAAATTTTTATTATAATTCAAAAGATAATGAAATTGCTAAAATGGATAAGTCTGAGTTTTCTTACAATGGAACAGGAAAATGCCTTAAGTGTGGTGGAACTGGATGTTTTGAAACTGATGCAGGAACAGAAAAAATATATATAACTTGCTCTGATTGCGGGGGTAAGAGGTACAAAAAAAGTGTTGAAATTGTTAAGGAAAATGGTCTTATGATTGGAGAAGTATTAACAACTTCATGTAAGGAGTTATATGATATTTATAAGGAAGATAGAAGGAAAAAAAACCTAAATGATAAAATTGGGTTTATAAATGAAGTTGGCTTATCTTATTTAACTTTAGGACAACCATCTAGTACTTTAAGTGGTGGAGAAAGTCAAAGAATCAAAATAACTAAAGAATTAGCAAAAAAGTTAGGTGACAGATGTCTATTTATTCTTGATTCACCAGCAAAGGGATTACATGTTGAAGATTTACCTGATGTAATGAAGGTGCTAAAAAAATTAGTTTCCAAAAATAATAGTATTATTATATCTGAAAATAATCCATTTTTTATATATAATGCTGATTGGGTAATATATTTAGATCAAGGTAAAATCATTTATCAAGGTGAACCGATTAATTTGCCTACTAAATGTAAAAAGAGATTAGGAATAGGAGTGAATGTGTGATATGCAAGAAAACGTATTGAACTATCCAGAACGAGCTCATGTTGAACTTACTAGTAGGTGCAATTTTAAATGTTTAACATGTAAGCATGGTTATGAGAGCTATGGCGAAGATTTGGATGATGATGTATGTGATGTATTAGTAAATGAAATAATCCCTAATCTTAAAGAAATTGAATTACAAGGAACAGGAGAATCACTTTTAAGTCGTAATTTTTCTAAAGTATTTAATGCTGCGGTTGAAAGTAAAAATTGCAGATTAATATTGATTACTAATGCTTCATTATTATCAGATGAATACATTGAAAAGATGGTAAAAAGCAATATGCAGTTAGTAGTTTCTTTGGATGGTTCAGATATTGAAACATTTAAAATGCACCGTCCTGTAGGAAACTTTGAAAGTATTATAAAGAATTTGTATAAAGTACAAACATATAGAAAAAAAATAGGAAATAGTGATTTCTCATTTATAATTAATACTGTTGTTACAAGGAAAAATATTGAAAAGTTAAAAAATATGATAGATTTAGCTAGCAATATAGGGATTGATTATCTATTTGCTTCGGAAGTAAGAGAGTGCATGCCTAATAAAATGATGTGGAATGAGTTCCGCTTAGATAATTATGATAATAGAGAGAAATTGAATAAATTTATAATAGAATGTAAGGATTATGCAAATGGAAAAAATGTTGGATTCAATTTTAATCCTTATCTAGAAGAAAAAACGCAGAAGAAAAAAGTATGCATTTCTCCGTGGAAACATATTTTTATTTTTGCAAATGGCGATGTATCGGTTTGCTGTGAACTTAATAAAAAATTCGGAAACATAAAAGAGGATGCTTTTAAAGCTATTTGGAATAGTGAAAAATTAAATGATTTTCGAAATAATATGCTTTTTGAAGATTATGACAAACACTGTTTAGAATGTTGCTTACCATGGGGAATAACATATGAATAAACTATTTTTTTTACATACACATTTTATTCCAGAAGAGCTTATAAGTAATGATATTGGAAGTGTTTTAGTTCCTGAATTTTATCCAGATCTTGTTAATGAGTATTATAAAGATGTTTGTTATTTTCGTGATTTAAACTCATACTTTGAATATATGGAGAAAAAGAAGATTTATAATTGTGAATTATTTTATTCAATTGAAAATATTAATATGTTGAAATCAATAAAAGACATATATCAATATTTGAAAAATGGGCTGGCAATGATTCAGCTGTTCAATGGTAGAAGTAATAAATATTACACAATTGAAAATGGGTTAACAAATGATGGATATGAATTGTTAAGAGTTATAGAGGAACATAATTTGTTATTAGATTTAAGTCATTTAAGTGATGATCAAATACAAGATATATTTAATTTTTATAGCGGAAGAATGGTGGTATCTCATTGTTCATGCAGAGATATAATGATTGATAGTAAAAATCGTTCAAATTCTTTAAGTATAAAAATGATAAAAGAATTGGGAAAACAGGGTACTGTTTTTGGTATAGCATTTCTAAATGATATAGTTACTAGTGAATTGCATTCAGAAAAAGAAAATGATGATACAATTATAGAAGATTTAGTAGAACAAATTTGTTGTTTCGTTGATTTGGTTGGAGTAAGCAAAGTGGCGCTTGGACCAGACTTTATTTGTACTAATTACTTCTCTAAAGTTTTTAACACAAAACTTCATATTCCAAGTAGTCTTTACAGATGTAATGGATATGAAACTTTAAAAACTAAATTGATGAACAAAGGGATATCATCAGATAGTGTAGATAGTATATTTTATTCTAATGCGTATAATCTTATTAAAAATCGAATTTAGTGATGTTAAGAAAAAATTCAGTCTTTTGACAATAAAGATATTTAGATTTAGGTACTGTAATATGACTTATAAAATAGAAAAAGACTATGAAAAAAATCTTTATGTATATAGGATTTCATAGCCTTTTTGTGCTTTATAAATCACAAAAAGCATTATATTTTCTCCCCGTCCTCAAAAATAAAAAATCCTTCAAATTTACAGCCAAGAGCTGTAGCAATTTCAATTAATTCCTGCTCAGAAAAGTTGTCACGATTCAATTTATTAGTTAAATTTTGACGAGAAGTACCAACCATATCGGCTAAGTCTGATATGGTTATTTTTTTTCGCCTTAATAGAATTCTAATTTTCTCACCCATAGTTAATGCCATAAATATTCACACCTTTAAATATTATATATACAAATATACACTAAAAAATTTACAATAGCAACTTTGTTGAATTTATAGAAACTATTTAGTTTACAAAAATATAGACATAAGATATAATTGAGTTTATAAAGAAACTTAAAAGTGTACAAAAAATAATGAGGAGGCAAATCTTATGATTAGTAATAAGGTGATTTCAATAGTAAATCAAAAAGGAGGTGTAGCCAAAACCGTAACAACTTTAAACTTAGGATATGCATTAGCAGAAATGGGAAAGAGGGTATTACTTATAGACTTCGATCCGCAGAGCAGTTTAACAGTATGCTTTGGATATGACAATACGGATAGTATAAAAACGACAATATATAACTTGATGTCGCTAGCTATTGAAGAAAAAAGCTTACCTAAAAAGGAAGAATATATTATTTCGGCAGGAAATATTGATATTATTCCATGTAGCTTAGAGCTATCAGCAATCGAAATAGCCCTTGTTAATGTTATGAGCAGAGAACTTGTTTTAAAATCTATTGTTGACGAAATAAAAAATGATTATGACTATGTAATTATTGATTGTTCTCCATCACTAGGTATGCTTACTATAAATGCACTTGCTGCTTGTGATAGTGTGATTATTCCTGTTACTCCTCAATATCTTTCAGCCAAAGGCTTGGAGTTACTTCTTAGAAATATTATAAGAGTTAAGAAAAGAATAAATCCTAAGATTGAGGTTGATGGAATACTTTTAACCATGTATGCAGAAAGAATGAAGCTTTCAAAAGAAGTTTTATCAATAATTCAGGATGCTTATGGAAGCAGAATAAATATTTTTGAAAATAAGATACCAACTTCAGTTAAGGTTGGCGAGGCTAATATGAAAAGCAAGAGTACCATAGAATATGATTCTAAAAATAAAGTGTCTATTGCATATAGAGAATTTGCTAAGGAGGTGGCTGCAATATGAGTGAGAGAAAGTTGATGAGCTTAGATGATATGTTTGGAGACAGTGAAGTTAAAGGTGATACTAATTCTGGCGTTATAGAAGTTGAAATTGATAGACTGATACCTTTTTTAAATCATCCTTTCAAATTATATGAGGGTGAAAGATTTGATAATATGGTCAGAAGCATCAAAGAGTTAGGAATAATTGTGCCTGTTATAGTAAGAAAAAAGGGAGACAGTTATGAGATATTGTCTGGACATAATAGGGTTAATGCTGCAAAGGTTGCAGGACTTAACAAAGTTCCTGTATCTATAAAAGAAAACATAGACGATGAAGAAGCTATTCTTATAGTAACTGAAACCAATCTTATGCAGAGGTCCTTTACTGATATGCTGTTTTCAGAAAGAGCTGCTGCTTTATCAGAACATCATAAAGCACTAACATCTCAAGGCAAAAGAACAGACCTTTTAAAAGAAATTGAAACTATGCTAAAAGCTGATGAAATGAAGGTTGAAGAAACTTCTCGACTATTAGGCGAGAAGTTAACAAGTGCAGATGAAACAGGAAGAAGTTTTAATTTATCAGGAAGAACAGTATCAAGATATTTAAGGATTTGTCACCTTATAAAAGAATTAAAAGATAGACTTGATATAGAAGAAATACCATTCTTTGCAGCTGTTGAACTTTCATATTTAAAAGAAGATGAACAAAATATTATTGAAGCTATACTTATTGAAAATAAATTTAAAATTGATTTGAAGAAATCACAAGTCTTAAGGGATTATTCAGAAAAAAATAAACTTGATGAAGAAACAGCTCATTCAATTCTTTCAGGAGAAATTAATAAAAAGGCAAAGTTAAACAAACCTGCGACTATAAAATTGAAGCCTAAGCTAATAAGCAAATATTTCAAACCAGAAGTTAAGCAGCCAGAAATTGAAGAGATTATTGATAAAGCTCTAAAGTTATATTTTGATAGTCAGGGGAAGGAGGTATTAGATGAGTAGAATAACAGAGGTTAAAGAAGTATATGAGAAGATTACAAGCATAGTAACATCTAACAAGAAAGAATGGAAAGAATTCTTGGATTTTTCAGCAAGAATTTATAAGTATAACTTCGATAATGCAGTTTTGATTTATGCTCAAAGACCAGATGCTTCAATGGTTGCTACAATGGAGATATGGAACAGAAAAGTCGGAAGATATGTAAATAAAGGAACAAGAAGTATAGCAGTTTTTGATACCTCTATGCAAACACTCAAATTAACATACTTATTTGATATCAAAGACACTAATGGAGAACCACATACTGTTCCTAAGTTGTGGAGGCTTAATGATACTATAAACGCAAAGCTTTTAAAAAGTATAAATGAAAAGTATAATTTAAAAAGTAATTCTATAGAAGATTTAATATCAAAAGTTACAGATATTAAAATCAATGAAGAATTCGACAGTATTATTGATGGTTATGAAGAAGATATTGAAGAAACTTGGCTTAAAGATTTACCCAAAGAAGGCTTCATAAGTTATTTTATTCAGACCATCATGGAAAGTGTAAATTATATGGTAACAAAGAGATGTGGAATAAATACTTCAAGCTTTGATAATGAAAATACTTTTATGGTAATAAAACATTTTAATACGCTGCCATTAACATTTAGGCTTGGAAATTCAGTGTGTAATATATCTCAAGAGATTCTTAGAGAATTTGAAAATGAAATATATAAAATTATAAGAGAGCAAAGGAGCGAAAAAAATTATGAAAGAGAACCTGAACTTAAGCTACAAGGAAATGGACGGTATATTTTATCCAGAGATACAAATATTCAGGAACAAGGAAGCAGATCAGAAGCCACTAGGGAAGTACGGACAGATGGCACTAAATTATCTAAAGAACAATCATCAGAACAGATACAGCTTACTTCTAGCCAAAGGGGAATTGATGGAGAAAATGCATCAAGTAAACGAGGAGGCATATCAGAGGCTGGAAGTATTAATGGAGCAAATGCTAAAGACAGATCCGATAATAAATCCAGAAAACACAATGGAGAGCTTCAAGCACAGGAAGAAAATAAAGGAAACAGCAGAGGAGATAGTTCTTCACGAGATAGTATACAAAATGAGATAAAGCAAATTGATATTTTTGAGTCACAGCAAAGTGGCTCTTTTTTAATGCATGAAAATAAAAAAACAGAAGTTGTTAATACTGATGATGTCCAAGATAAAATTCAAGAACAGGCTATTTATAAACTTAAAGAGTTAAATACTGATTATTATAAAAGCTTAAAATTTGATGAACCTTTAGAAAAGCAGCTTTACTCAAAGACCTTGCAGAATATATCAAATTTTATTACAAGCCAAATAACATTAGAAGAAGTAAGCATAGGAAGTCAGTTAGAAAATATTCAAAATGCAATTAATAGTGTGATTAAGAATATTAGCCTTAATGATATGGATATTAGTGCTGCTGTAAATAAAATAAATTCCTTAATGGGCAATGAAGTCAATGGAAAAGTTGAAACTAAAGAAAAATCAGCTTCAAAAGAGAATATTGAAAAATTAAACTACCGCTATAGTCCAGAAGATGAAATTGGTGTGGGTGGCGTTAAAACTAAATTTAGAAATAACATAGAAGCTATTAAAACTTTAAAGGTTATTGAAGAAGAAAATAGATTAGCAACACCTGAGGAACAGAAAATACTCGCAAAATATGTAGGATGGGGAGGGATAGCTCAGGCATTTGATATTAATAGTACAGGATGGAATAGAGAGTATACAGAATTAAAGAATCTTTTATCTCCAGAAGAATATGTATCTGCTAGAGCCTCAACACCTAATGCTCACTATACTTCACCTACTGTAATTGAAGGGATATATAAAGCACTTGAAAGTTTTGGATTTAAAACAGGAAATATTTTAGAACCTTCCATGGGAGTTGGAAATTTCTTTTCAACAATTCCAGAAAGCATGAAAGATTCAAAATTATATGGAGTAGAACTTGATGATATTTCAGGAAGAATAGCAAAGCAGCTCTATCAAAAGGCAGATATTAAAATACAAGGCTTTGAAGAAAATAACTATCCAGATAATTTCTTTGATGTTGCCATAGGAAATGTTCCCTTTGGAGATTATAAGCTGCATGATCCTAAATATGATAAACATAATTTTTTAATACACGATTACTTTTTCGCAAAAACTTTAGACAAAGTAAGACCAGGCGGAATTATTGCTTTCATAACATCTAAAGGTACTATGGATAAAGAAAACAACAGTGTAAGAAAGTACATTGCAGAAAGAGCAGAATTAATTGGAGCGATAAGACTTCCCAATACTGCTTTTAAATCAAATGCCAATACAGATGTTACTGCAGATATTATATTTCTTCAAAAGAGAGAAAGGGTACAGGTTACAGAAGAAAATTGGCTTCATGTAGCAAAAACAGAAGATGGAGCGCCTATAAATGAATACTTTCTTGATAATCCAGAAATGCTTCTTGGAAAAATGGTTTTTGACCAGAGAATGTTTGGTGAAGGCAGTAAATATACAGCGTTAGTTAATGATGATGAAAATTTTGATTTAAAAGAAGCTTTAAATAAAGCAGTTCAAAATTTAGAAGCAAATATATCAAGCTTTGAAAGGGAAGAAGCTGCTACAGAAGACTTTATTCCTGCTGATCCCAATGTTAGAAACTATACTTACACCTTTATAGAGAATCAGTTATATTATAGAGAAAATGCAGTAATGAGAAAAATTGAAGCCTCAGGAAAGACTTTAGAAAGAATAAAGGGACTTCATGCTATAAGGGGAATTACTAGAGAGATAATAGACATTCAAACAAATGGCTGTACAAAGGAAGAGTTAAAAGAAAAGCAAGAAATATTGAATAAAAGGTATGATACTTTTGTTAAAAATCATGGATATATAACGGCAAGAACCAATAATACAGCTTTTAGAGATGACAATGATTATCCCTTATTATGTTCACTTGAGGTAGTAGATGAAAACAAAAATGTCACTAAAGCCGATATGTTCACTAAACAAACTATACGTCCTCTTGAAAAGATAACAGAAGTAGATACAGCCATTGAAGCTCTTACAGTAAGTTTAAATGAAAAAGGAACAGTAGATTTGTATCTAATGTTAGAAATTTATGATAGTACAAGAGAAAATATTATAAATGAACTTAAAGGTTTAATATTTTTAAATCCTGAAAAATATAACAAAGATGATTTAATTCAAGGCTTTGAAACTCAAGATGAATATTTAAGCGGCAATGTAAGGCAGAAATTAAAATTGGCAAAACTTTATGCTGAAACTAATCCAGAGCTTTTTACACAAAATGTAGAAGCCTTAGAAAAAGTTCAGCCAATAAATTTAGAAGCTAGTGAAATTGATATAAGGCTTGGAACAACATGGATTGAAGAAGGTGATATAGAAAAATTTATTTATGAAACCTTAGGCACTCCAAAGTATGCACAAAACTCAGGTTCTCGTTATAGCAGCAATGAAATAAAAGCTCATTATAATAATTTCAATGCATCTTGGGTAATTGAAAACAAAGGATTAGATGGCTATTCTGTAGCAGCAACAGAAACCTTTGGGACTAAAAGACTTAATGCATATTATATTATTGAGGAAACATTGAACCTTAGAACTGTTACTGTAAAAGACAGAATAGAAGAAGGCGATACTGTAAGGTATGTAATTAATCAAAAGGAAACTATGTTGGCAAGAGAAAAGCAAAATCAGATTAAGGAAGTATTTAAGAACTGGATATTTAGAGATCCTGACAGAAGAAAGAAATATGTGGATTTTTATAATGAAAATTTTAATAACATAAGGCTTAGAGAGTATGATGGCTCTCATTTAACTTTTCCAGGCATGAATCCAGATATTAACCTTAGGCAGCACCAAGTAAATGCTATAGCTAGAATTTTATATGGTGGAAGTACACTTCTTGCGCATTGTGTTGGCGCAGGGAAAAGTTTTGAAATGATAGCAAGCGGTATGGAACTCAAAAGATTAGGACTTTCTAAGAAAAGCATATATGTAGTTCCTAATCACTTAACAGAGCAGATGGGGGCAGAATTTTTAAGATTATATCCTTCAGCTAATATTTTAGTTACTACAAAGAAAGATTTTGAAAAACAAAATAGAAGAAGATTTGTAAGTAGAATTGCTACAGGGGCTTATGATGCAATAATTATAGGGCATACTCAGTATGAAAAAATACCAATTTCAAAGGAAAGACAAGAAAGAATGTTAAATTATCAAATTGAACAAATGACCTATGCAATAGAAGCTACTAAAAGAGAGCGAGGAGAAAACTGGTCAATAAAGCAGATGGAGAAGTTTAAAAAGAGTTTAGAAAGTGAACTTAAAAGACTTCTAGATGAATCAAGGAAGGATGATGTTATAAACTTTGAAGAGCTTGGCATTGATACTATGTTTGTAGATGAAGCGCATTACTATAAGAATTGCGCCACATTTTCTAAAATGAGAAATGTGGCTGGGATATCAAATACAAGAGCTAAAAAAGCCAGTGATATGCTTATGAAATGTCAGTATATTCATGAGATAAATGAAGGCAGGGGAGTAATATTTGCTACAGGAACTCCTCTTTCAAACTCGATGGTAGAAATGTATGTAATGCAAAGGTATCTTCAAAATCATGAACTTGAAAAGCGAGGTATACAGCATTTTGATGCTTGGGCAGCAAGTTTTGGTGAAGTAGTTTCATCACTAGAACTTGCTCCAGAAGGTACGGGCTATAGGTTTAGAAGTAGGTTTTCAAAGTTTACAAACCTTCCAGAGCTTATGACCTTATTTAAAAATATAGCAGATGTTCAAACCTCAGATATGTTAAAGCTTCCAGTGCCAAAACTTAAAGATGATAAGTATATTTTAGTAGCTTCAGAGCCAAGTGAGTTTATAAAACATGAAATGGGAAACTATGTCGAAAGAGCTGAAAGAATTAGAAACGGCATGGTTGATCCTTCTGTAGATAATATGCTTAAGATAACTAATGAAGCAAGATTATTAGGTACAGATCCAAGGCTTATTAATAAGGAAGCAATAAATGAGCTTAACTCAAAGGTTAATAGATGTATTGAAAATATTTATGAAGAATATAAAAAATCAGAAAGTGTAAAAGGAACTCAAATAGTATTTTGTGATGTTGGAACGCCTAATTCAGATGGGCGTTTTTCTATTTATGATTCAATTAAAGCAGAACTAATAAATAAAGGAATTGCTGAAAAAGAAATATGCTTTATACACGATGCTAAAAATGAAATACAACGGGAAGAATTATTTTCAGATATGAGATCAGGCAATAAAAGAATAATTATAGGAAGTACACCTAAAATGGGAACTGGTACAAATATTCAAGATAGGTTAATTGCACTTCATCATTTAGATTGTCCATATAGGCCAAGCGATATCGAACAGCGTGAAGGAAGAATTATAAGGCAAGGAAATATAAACCCTGAGGTAAATATTTATAGGTATGTTACTAAAGATACTTTTGACAGCTATTTGTGGCAGATTGTAGAGCAAAAGCAAAAGTTTATATCCCAGATAATGACTTCAAAATCTGTTGCAAGAAACTGTGAAGATGTAGATGAAACAGTACTATCCTATGCAGAAGTTAAAGCTTTAGCTACAGGAAATCCATTAATAAAAGAAAAGATGGACGTTGATAACGAGGTATCAAGGCTTAGAGTTTTAAAAGCTGCTTATGATAGTCAAAAATATAACATGCAGGATAATTTCACTTTTAAGTATCCAAAACTTATTACTGAAGCTGAAAGTCAGCTTGAATGTATCATCAAGGATATTGATAAAAGAAATATGGAAGATGCTAAGGATTTTTTAATAACTATAAATGGCAAGTTATTTGATGAAAGAGAAAAGGCAGGAACAATGCTTCAAAGTCTTTATGAGAAGATACCAAAAGGTGAAGAGCTTCATGTAGGAAGCTATAAAAGCTTTGATTTAAAACTAAGGAAAAATTTATTCTTTGAAAAGTATGAACTCTTAATCCATGGTAATTTAAAATACATTGTAGAGCTTGGAGATAGTGCTCATGGGAATATGCTAAGAATTGAGAATATGTTAAGTAATCTTGAAGGAAAGATGGAAGGCATAGAAGAAAAAATTGAGGAATGCAAAAGAAATCTGGAGCAGTCAAAAATAGGATATGATAAGCCTTTTCCTTATGAAGAAGCTTTAAAAGAAAAGCTGTCAAGACAATTTGAACTTAACTCTCTTCTTGATTTAAACAAAAAGGATGCTGAAGTTATTTTAGATGAGGATGCTTTAAATAATGCAGCGGAAGATATGGAAGTAGTTAATGATGAAAATTGTGATGAAATGGTAATTTAGAGAAATGTAATAGAGGTGAGGTAAGTGAATAAGGAAATTAATAGAGAAAGTTATAAATATTTATGTTCCTTAATGGCACAGCTTTTAGAGCTGGATGCAGATACGGAAGAAATGATAACGGAATATATTGAAAAACATGGAGTAGATAATTTCTTTAAGGATTACGAAAATATGGAGCTTCCTTATGAGGTATATGAAAAGCTTGAAGGATTGCAGATGGTATTAGAAACTTTAAATGATAAAGCTTTTGATGAAAGTATTGGAGGTGTAATCTAATGGAGAAGAATAAGCCCTATACTTATAGCTTTTTAAAAGGTTTAAATAATTTAACAGGAGTTTCTATAAAGAAAATAGAAGAATATGCAAAAGAAAACAATCCATTTAATATTTTAGAGCATCCAAAGGTTATTGAACCAAATGATAAGCAGCTAGAAAAAATATCAATGCTAAAAGAATTTATAGCATCGTATAATTTGTTGAAAGCCCATGAAAATGAAAGTAAAATTAAATTTTCTACACCAAAGGAGGCAGCAGAGTATTTTGTTCCATTGTTAAGTGGTGTAAAGGATAGGGAAAAGTTTATGGTAGCTTTTTTGGATAATGGAAATAACATAATTCAAACAAAAACTATGTCGGAAGGGAATGTATCTCAGGCAGTGGTTTATCCAAGAGAAATCTTAAAAGAAGCTTTAGCTTGCGATTGCAGAGCCATGCTTCTAGCTCACAATCATCCTGGAGGTTCTAATTTTCCATCAAATGATGACAAAGCTTTAACACAGAAGTTAGTTAATATTTTTAATCCATTAGAAATCAAAATATTAGATCATATAATAGTTGCAGGGATAAATCATTGTTCAATGGCTGAAAAAGGTTATATGTCACAAGCAGTAGATGGATTAGCTAGCTATGAACCCATAAAAATAGAAGATAAAAATTTATTAAAAGAAAATCAAAGCTTCAATTCTGAACTAGATGAGGAATTGGAGCTTTAAATTTTGGGAGGTAGAAGCTAATGGAAAAGCTAAAATTTACTGATGAAGAAATATATAAAGCTGACAACACAAATATAATAAGCTATGCCTTAAGTTCAGGATATCCAGTAAAGCAAGTTACTTCTCGTTCCTTTAAAATAGATGGTTATGGAGGTTTATATATTCATAGTAATGGTCATAAATGGAATTGGTTTTCTCAGAATAAAGGTGGAGGAGCTATTCAATTTGTAATGGAATTGGAAAATAAATCTTGGGTAGATGCAGTAAAAACTCTAATAGGAAAAACAGATGAGATTGTAAAATATAAGCCACCAGAAGTTATTGAAGAAGAAGCAAAAGGAGATTTCATTCTTCCAGAAAAAAATAATACTTTTAAACATATCTTTGCCTATCTTATTAATTCAAGGGGTATTGATAGTGAAATTGTAAAAGATTTTGTAAATGAACATAAGCTATATGAAAATACACATGGTAGCTGCGTATTTGTAGGATTTGATAAGGAAGACAATCCTAAATATGCAAGTGTAAGAAGTACTAATACTACAGGTAATTCTTTTAGATGTGATGTGAAAAACTCAGATAAAACTTACCCATTTTGTAAGACTGGAAGGAATAATACTGTATGCATATTTGAAGCACCTATTGATCTTATGAGTTATCTTACATTAATTAAGAAGCACAATATAGAAAATTTTGAAAATCACTGCATTTCTCTTGGAGGTGTTGCTGATAAAGCCCTTGAATATTACTTAAAAGAAAATCCTGGTATAAATAAAATAATGCTCTGCCTTGATAACGATGAGGCAGGGCATTTTGCCTGTAATCAGATATTCAATAAATATAAAGACAGTTATGAAATTGTAAGGCATAACCCTAAAGGGAAGGATTTTAATGAAGATTTAATAGCTTTAATTAAGGATTCAAAGGTAACAAAAATAAGTGAAAATGAAGTAATGTATGAGGTAAAGCAGGAAAACTATGAGGAAATTGAAATTTAGTTCTTTTTTCAATATCCAAAAGAACTGAACGAAAGCCATAGGCTTGAGGTGAGGGCAAGCTTCCTATTGGTATAGCCAATAGCTTGTTAAGAATGGGGAAATCCCCAAGCCCCTTTGAAAGTCACTTAGAAAGAAGGGATGGTATGAGAAAAAGAAATGTTCAAACTAATATTAGAATGACAGAAGATGAAATAGAGCAAATAAAAAAGAAAGCTAAGAAAGCTAATATGACATTTAGCAATTATGTTATAGCTTCTGCACTTAATAAAGATATTGTGGTTATTGATGGAATAAACGATTTTACTCATCAACTTTCTAAAGTAGGTACAAATATTAATCAATTAACTATGCTTTGCCACCAAGGAAAGATAACTTGTCCTGATATAAATTCTGTAAGTAAGATATTGAAAGAGATATGGGAGAAACTTATAGGAATTAGGAAATAAGATAAAGTTCTTGGAATTATTGAGAATTTAAAAGAAGAGGAATATAATTTAGTATAATGAATCAGTATTGTCGAAACAAAACAGATATTTTAGTGAGTTGCTTATAAATTATGAAGAATATCTATAAATAATAAAAATGTACAAATTGGAAATGGAAGAGGTGGAATATATGGAGTTTAATGTTAGATTATTAGAATGGAATATACATTTGATGGCTAAAAAAATTGACAGTATAGCATGTATTGTAATTGAGCAAATTAGGGAAATCAATGCTGATATCAATGTTATAATTGAATACAAGAAAAATGAGTCGTTTGAAAACGAAGTTAGATCACTAGGATATACCGTATGTACAAATGGTCTTATAGATGGACAAAACGAAATTCTTGTTGCAATAAAAACAAATATTATTATGGACAAAGCAGAACCTTTCATATTAACAAATATTCCAATAGAAAATGACGAAATATGTCCGAACTTTATCCATGTCTTTTTTTATGAAAAATGTGGTGTTCCAGTATCTATTATTGGAGTACGAAAGATAGACGAGATTACAATCGAAAAGCAAATAAGGCCGTTAAATAGATATTTAGTATCTATAAAAAATAATAATCCAAATCAAGTAATCATTGCTACAGGGGATTATAATGCAACTAATGATACATTAAGCCAATATATTGAAAAATCCTTTTGTGTAAAAACACCTAAACATAATAAATCTTTATACGGAACTGATGATTACATTAACAATTATAGCTATTTTTTTATAAACAAATATACAAAAATAATAGAAGGCATGAATTCTATTGATCATTTTATTTGTAGTAACAATATTAGGATTGATGATATGAAGTATTCATGGAGTTTTATTAAAAAATCAGAGGGGTATCCTTGCTATGACGACATTGAAAAAAATAAAACAGTGTGGAATATTTCTCGTGGGTTTCCAGATCATGCTATTTTAATAGGTACTATTAAGGGGTATTTATAAAATTCAATTTATCAAAATTAAATTCCCGTTTTATAATAAGATTAAAGTTATAAAAACACTTGCTATTCTAAAATAGCAGGTGTTTTCTATTTTTACCATAATTAAGTGAAAAAGTAAGGTGAAGATATGGCTGTAATTGAATTTATTAATGGTTCAAATAATACTTATAAAGGTATGAAAAGAGCTATAAATTATATAAAGAATCCTCTAAAAACAGCAGAATATTTAACTGGAGGAAAAAATTGCTCACCAGATATTGCTTATGAAGAGTTTGTTATGATTAAGCAGAATTTTAATAAAGAAAATGGGAGACAGTTTATACATTTTATTCAATCCTTTTCGCCTAATGATAAAGTTACACCGGAAATAATAAATGAAATTGGGAAAAAGCTTTTGGAACATGAAGTATTTAATGATTTTCAGGTAATATATGCAACTCATACAGATAAAGAACATCTTCATACTCATTTTATTGTAAATTCAGTTGGTTTTTCAAAAGGATGTAAGTGGCAGCTATCTAAGGAACAATTAGAAAGTCTTAAGGAACATTCAGATGAGTTATGCAAAGAATATGGTCTTATTGTTGTTGATGGAGAAAAAGGAAAGCACAAAAACAGGGGAGAATATAGAGCAACGGATAAAAAGCAAAGTTGGAAATATGAGCTGTATCTTGCCGTCAAGCATTGTAAATGGTGTAGCAGAAGTAAGGATGAGTTTATAAAAAATATGACTAAGCTTGGATATAAAGTTGATTGGGCAGATGAAAGAAAATATATAACTTTTACAACTCCTGAAGGTAAGAAGTGCAGGAATAGAAAACTATATCCTCTAGAGCAATTTACAAAAGAAGCACTTTTTAAGGCTTTTGAATTAAATAAACAGAAGGCAGATAAAAAGCAACTTGAAGCAAAGATGGAATTATTATTTACAGCAATTGAAATGATTGCTAAGGATAAAAGCAATAATTATAATTCTAAGTTGCCACTTACTGCTCTTGAAGGACAGGCAAAGAAGGAAAGAGCTATTGAAGAAAGTAAAGGAAGAGGGCTTGAGTGGGAAAGTGGAAAAGATATGTAAAAAAAATATGTATTTATAAGTTTTTTATGATAAAATATTTTTAGGTAGATCGATTAAAAATATGATATATGTAAGTGATAAGTATTGATATTAGGTATGATTGACTAATGATCTGAAAAAGGATTGATTAGCTATTATCATATTTACAAAGAAAGTTTTATCTAAATTATTTATATTGGAGGGAGTTCTATGATACGAGATAATTATGGGAATTGTGTATATGAACTAACTGGAGAAGAAAAAGAATTAATTACTGAGCATAAATTGTTTTATGATGACTTATTTAAGTATTTGAATGCTGTTTTAGATAATGGTTTTGATGAAACTATAAAGGATTTTGAATTGACAATATATTCGAATATATATAGGATAGTTGAATTATTAGATACGTTGAAGGTTATGACTGAAAATAGTTTAATTAATTCTGGGTTTATTATTTTACGTTCTTTAATTGAGTCTGCAGTTCAATTGTGTTATATTCTTTTGGATGATGCCAAAATTGAAAAAAGAGCAACTATCTTACAAATGCTTGATATTAAAAGAACAGCCGTAGATGAAGATGATTTTTATAAAAGGATGGATCAAATTGAATGCTATAAATCGTATGTTGAAGTAATTAAGAGAGATAAACCCTATCCTAATTGGTATAGTTATTGTGAAGATAAGAGAACTACTTTAGAAAATTTATTTAATTTGATAGGTTGGGAGAAAATATATTCAGATATTTATAGGCCATTATGCATAGAGACACATGAAATTAACCATATGGAAACCAATATTGCATTTGGTGGTGGAAAATTTAATTTTAAACCTCTTAGAATGTTTGAAAATCATGTATTGCTTTTAAATTCTGTACTTACAGTTATGGCACCTTTGCTAAATAGATTAGTATATATGTATGGTAATGACAAAATTAAAAATGATTGGAATGAATATGAGGTTAAAGTAAAGCAATATATCAAAAGTAACCATTCAATTACTGAGATTGAGAAAATTTTCAACCCATCAGTAAAATGGTTTTGATAGTTATAATTTTAAGAACAAAATTAGATGTAATAGTAGATTAGAATCAAATATTTTCGAAATATAATTAGAAATAGACTTACTGAGGTTTGGTAGGTCTTATTTTTATCCCCAAAATTCAATTAAGAAAGGAGAATTGCTTCATGAAATCTAAAACAAAAAAGATTAGTATAAGCCTGCTCATACTAATGAGTGGGCTTTTTCTCAACATTTATTTTTCAACAATAGTTCATCAGATATTTTCAAAGCAAATGACAACACTAAAAATCCCAAACTTAATAACTTGTATCCATAGTATAGCGTCAAGTAAACAGCACTTGATGCTATTTTTATGCATTAATGGATTCAATGTTCTATTTTCAATATTTTATTATTTTGCCAATGATAAGCCATATCAAAGTGAGTTAAGGGAAATAACTCCTAGAATTTCAACACCAGTGCCAGCAGGTCAAAAGCAATTTGGTTCTGCTGAGTGGCTTACAGAAAATGAGAAGGATTCAGCTTTTGATAGCTTTATTCTAAATACAAATGACAGCAGGGTAAAGGCATTAATAGAACAAGGATATGATGATTTAAAAGAAATTAATGAAAGGTGTGAAGTAAACAATGGAAATCAAAAAGAACAAGAAAAAGGTAAAGAAGCACAAGAAGAACTTGCAGTGGAAGAACAGAAAGGAGATATTAAAAGTAAAGATAAAACCGCAGCAGGTTCAGTACAATCAGACAAAATTCTTTTACCGCAGGGTGGGGTAGTCTTAGGCTATAAAAAGCAGAAAGGAAGTGAAAAAATATATTATATAGGAGATGATGTTCATACATTATGCATTGGAGCTACACGTTCAGGAAAAACAAGAACTATTGTACTACAAAGTATAGGTATTCTTGCACTATCAGGGGAAAGCATGGTTTTAAGTGATCCTAAGGGCGAACTTTACGAATACACTTATCCGTATTTAGAAAGATTAGGCTATGAGATTATAGCTATTGATTTTAAAAATCCACAGAAAAGTAGTAGATATAATTTTCTACAGCCTGTAATTGATGCAGTAGATAATAATGATATTGCAAGAGCTATTGATGCAACCTGGGACTTAACATCGCAGCTTGTAGGTGAGGCTAAAGGCGAGAGAATATGGACTGATGGAGAAGCTTCAATCATTGCAAGCAGCATAATGAGCGTAGTTTATGACAACAAGGAAGGCAACAATAGAAAATATCAAAATATGACTAATGTTTATTATTTTATAAGTGAGATGTGTAAAATGGTTGGGACAACTATGCCAATTATAGAATATGTTAAAAAGCTAAATGCATCTCATCCTGCAAAAGCACTCCTTGCCATATCTGAGGTAGCTCCAAGTAAAACAAGAGGAAGCTTTTACACAGCAGCGCTTACAACTCTAAGACTTTTTACAAATCCATTAATTAATTCAATGACAAATCTAAGTGAATATAATCCAAAAGAAACTGGAAGTAAAAAAAGAGCTATATTCATAATACTTCCAGATGAGAAAACTACTTATTACTCTTTAGCAAGCCTTTTTGTTTCACAACACTATGCAGAGCTAGTTAAAAGCGCAGATGAAAGAGGTGGTAGATTAAAAAATAGAGTTAACTTCTTACTTGATGAATTTGGAAACTTTGCTAAAATACCTGATTTCTCTAATAAGCTTACCGTTGGTGGTGGAAGAGGGATCAGGTTTAATTTATTTCTACAGAGTTTTGCTCAGCTTGATGAAAAGTATGGAAAGGAGGTGGCTAAAACCATTAAAGGAAACTGTGAAAATTGGATTTACCTACAGGCAGATGATATTGAAACTCTTGAGGAAATATCAAAAAAACTTGGGAATTATACAGTGTCTACTTATTCTTTAAGTTCATCTCATGCAAAATTTTCTACTCCATCTAGTTCACAAAGTATCAATTTAACTCATAGGGCCTTACTTGCAGCAGATGAAATAAGAAAAATTTCAAGACCTTACAGTTTAATTACTTCAAGAAATAATCCTGCAATTATGTATTCACCAGATTTAGCAGCTTGGAATTTCAATAAAATGTTTGGACTTGGAGATAAGGAACATAACAGAAAGGTTAGAGAATTAAGACAGGATAGAAGAATAGCGAGAAACATCACTATGCTTGATATGGACTTATGGGGTATATGGCTTTATTATGCAGCAAATGAAGAACTGAATTTAATAAAGAATACCCAAAGAGAAATGAAATCACAATTTTCAAAGGTTCAATCAGGATATTTCTATGAGGAAAGTAAGAATTCAGGAGGACTTTATAATGAGGAAAATTAAAAGTAAGATCAAAAATCTTAAAGAAAAGATTTGCTTAATTGCTACATCTATGTATTTTCTGCTTATGAATAGTACAACAGCTTATGCAGAAGGTATAGGAGATAGTAATTTAGCAAAAGGGACAGAAAAACTTATTAATGATGCAACTACTTGGCTGATGATTCTTTCACCAGTTGCGGCAGGAGTTCTAATTATATATTTTTTTATAAGAAGAAGTGCTGCTGATGAAATGGATCAAAAGAAATGGAACAACAGAATTGTTGTTGCTATAGTTTCATGTATTGGAGCGGTTATAGCTTCAGCTACTTTAAATTTGATAATTGGATATTATAAATAAATTAACGGAGGTATCAGTAATGAGAAAATTAGTATTAAGCACACAAAGGAATATGGTAAATAAGATGAATTCAGTAAAGGGAGCTTTAAAAAGTAAAAGTGGAGAAGGTTTTGTTGACACAGCAGTAAAAATACTTATGTCAGTAGTAATAGGAGCATTAGTACTTTCAGGGTTATACCTTTTATTTAAAGATACTGTATTACCAACTTTAGTACAAAGAATAACTGAAATGTTTAATTTTAAAGGTTAATAGTTCATGAATCTACAGAAAAATAAATTTCTATTAAGGCTTGCGATATTTTAACCGCAAGCCTTAAAAAATGGAGGTGAGTATTTTTGGAAGCCTTGTTTGTAATGCTTATAGCAGCTATTCTTAGTGGTTGTTTGGTATATGTAAACTCACTTTTAAATGATCTTGTACCAATAGCTCTTCATGCAGAAAGATATATGGATACTTTAATAGGAACTAATGGATTTACAGAGGTATTTAACATTTTCTTAGGATTTGGAATCTCGCTTATAGTTCTAAAGTTCTTAAAGAAAGGCTTTGAACAGTATATATTATGGACAGAAGGGGATGCAGATGCTGACCCTTTAGTTTTTCTTACAGGATTTTTTAAAGCTCTTGCAATAGCAGTAAGTTTCCCAACATTATATCTGTGGTTAACTACAGTAGTTGAGGATTTAACCAATAAGGTTATTAATTTAATAAGCAAAGGAATGCAAACAGATTTTTCAGCAGTAATTACAGGTATATCAAGTGCTGGTCTATTTACTGCTATCATATCTTTGATATTTTTCATATGCTTTTTCTTACTATATCTCCAATTTTTAATGATAGGTATGGAAATATTAATATTACGTATAGGACTTCCATTAGCTTGTGTTGGAATGTTAGATGCAGATAGAGGTGTTTTTAGAACTTATATACAGAAATTTTTTCAATCAACCATTGCTGTTATGGTTCAGATAGTACTAGCAAAAGCAGGAGTAGCATTAATGCTAAATACACATGTGTTTTGGGGAATAGCAGCTTTGATACTTGCAATTAAAACACCGAGGTTCCTTCAAGAATTTATTATCATATCTGGTGGTCAAGGTTCAGGAGTTATGGGAACTATATATCAATCCGTAAGATTGGTACAGATAGCGAAAGGAGCTTTTAAATAGTGGATTTAATTAAAGAAATGGCAGATGCTTTCATTATGCTAATAAGAGCTGGTGCGGTACTAAGAATTATTTATTGCTTTATAAAAATGGGAACTTCTGAGGAAGAGTTTTCTATGTATAAGAGAAGAGCTAAGAATACAGTTCTTTTCTACATTCTAGCTGAAAGCATATGGCAAATTAAAGAATTAATATTAGGATATTATTCTTGAAT
Organism: Clostridium sp. 19966; assembly: GCF_032335695.1. NCBI lineage: Bacteria > Bacillati > Bacillota > Clostridia > Eubacteriales > Clostridiaceae > Clostridium > Clostridium sp. 19966. The sequence continues at coordinate 43,939 of NZ_JACTOJ010000004.1, read as the reverse complement.
AGAAAGAAGTGAGTTTAATGGAACTAGAAGAAAAAGAAACTTTATATATCCCACTTGGATTAAAAACTAGAACAGAGATTTTTGATGGCTTTGGGAAGGAGGAACTTTTAAAATCTATAATTGCATCTTTAGTTTCAGCAATTATAGATGCAGTAATATATTTTATTTCAAAGAGTACAGCATTTTGTGTAGTATTTATTTTATCTTCAATAGCAGGTTCAGTGATGATGCTAACAAAAGATCAAACAAATATTTCGGTTGTAGATCAGATGAAATTTATGGTTAAGTTCTATAATTCTCAGAAGATTTATAGGTACAAATATTTAGATGAATGGGGGATAGATAAAAGATGAAGGACGCATTTAAAATAGCCTTTTGGAATTTGATTGTTCTGAGAGGCTTTTTTTATGCCTTAATTTTAACTTATGCAAGTATTGTAGATATTAGAAATAAGATAATTCCAGATAAGGTTCATGTACTTATAATACTTCTAAGTTTATGCAGTATAAATTTTTTCAACTCTATTTTAGGATTTTTAATTGTTCCACTACCATTTTTAATAACTGCATTTATAAAAGGTGATGGAATAGGAGGCGGTGATATTAAATTTATGGCTGCTAATGGACTTTTTCTGGGACTGAAAGGAGGTTTTATAGGATGTTTTATTGGACTTACAATTGCTGTATTAATCAATATAGCTTATTACAAAATTAAAAATAAGGATAAAGAAATATCCTTCCCACTTGCACCGTATCTATCAATAGGGTGCTTTTTAACTTATTTATTATTTTAAGGAGGCATTTCAAAATGAAAAATTTATTAAAAAATAGAACTATTGTAGGACTTTCATCAATTATACTATCACTTATCATATGCTTTGCTGTTACTCCATTATATAATAATGCGTTACAATCAAAGGTTAAGATTATAAGAATAGCAAAAGATATTTTAAAGGGAGATATCATAACTTCAGATAAGCTTGAAACTGTTGAAATAGGTGGATATAATCTGCCAAATGATGTATTAAGAGATAAAGAAAGTGTTGTAGGAAAATATGCTACAGCAGATTTAAGTAAAGGTGACTATATTTTAAACAGTAAAGTTTCCAGTAGTCCATTAGCAGAAAATAAATATCTTTATAGTCTTGATGGTAATAGTGAAGCTATTTCTATAACAATAAAGAGTTTTGCAGCTGGACTTTCTGGTAAGCTTCAGGCAGGAGATATTATTTCTATAATTGCTTCTGATTATGGTGATTTAAGAGAAACTATAGTACCAAATGAGCTTCAATATGTTAAGGTATTGGCAGTAACTACAAGCAAAGGTTCAGATAATGTTTACTCACAAAATAACAAGAATAACAAGGATAACAGTAATGATACAGAAAATCAACTGCCATCAACAGTTACACTTTTAGTAAATAAAGTTCAAGCTAAACTCCTTGCTAAATTAGAAAATCAAAGTAAAATTCATGTATCCTTAGTCTATAGAGGAACAGAAGAAAATGCCCAAAAGTTTTTAGATGCACAGAATAATATTTTTAATGAAAAAACAGACAATAAGACAAGTGGTAATACTCTAGATAAATCCTTAGGTCAGGGGGCAAATGTGAATGAAAAATAATCAAATTATTGCAGTATGGGGGAATCCATCCAGTGGTAAAACCACTGGAGCTATAAGAATAGCGAAAGAAATATCTTTAAAGAAGAAAAATGTAATAGTGGTATTTTGCGATATATTTTCTCCTATGATTATGACATTGCTGCCAAGTGTAAAAGGTGAAGAAAAATCCCTTGGAAGTATTCTTTCAGCACCAGAGATTAACCAAGAAACCATACTTTCAAAATGCATTACCTTAGATAAAAACAAGTATATAAGCTTATTAGGATATACACAAGGAGAAAACATATTTACTTATGCTGAATATTCAAAGGAAAGAGCAGTAGATTTTTTAATACTTTTAAGGCATTTAGCAGATTATGTTGTTATAGATTGTTCAAGTGTTTTTGCTTACGACATATTATCGGCAGTATCTCTTGAAATGGCAGATAGTGTAGTAAGATTTTGTAGCAGTAATTTAAAAGCAGTTTCTTATTTCAATTCCTATTTGCCACTTCTTGCAGACAGAAAATTTAACTTAGATAAGCATATAAAGGTTTTATCAAATATGAAAGTAAATGAGCCTGTAGAGCAGATAAAAGAGTTATATAAAGGTATAAGCTACGAATTTCCTTTTGTAGAAGAACTAGAAAATAAATTTTTAAGCAGAGAACTATTTAATGATTTGAATTCTAAGGATAGCCAAGAATATAAAGAGGCTATAAGAAGGTTAGCTTCATTTCTTATGGGAGAAACGTCTGAAAAAATCAGTAGAGAAAAAGCACCAATAGTTAGAAAAGCAAAAATGAATGAAGAGAAAAGCTCATTATTTAAAAAAGTAATTGCGTATGGGAAAGGAGGAGCTAAGTAGTGAACAATGCAGCATTATTTTTTAATACAGGAAAAAATAAAAAAGAGTTTCAAACAATATTACAAGAAGCTCAAGAATATATTTCTAGCAAATATTCTATGCTTATCTCAGATAATCCAGAAGAGCAAAAAGAACAGATAAAGTCTTATATTTCAAAGTATATTTTGGATAATTCTTTAGGGGTAGAAGGTTTATCCTTTGATGAATTGATAGAAAAGCTATATTCTGAAATGGCTGAGTTCTCATTTCTTACAAAATACTTATTTAGAAAAGATGTGGAAGAAATAAATATAAACCAATGGCAGGACATTAAAATAACCTATACTAACGGAGATATACTTCCCACAGAAGATAAATTTAATTCTCCTGAACATGCTATAGACGTATTAAGGAGATTGCTTCATAAGTCAGGAATGATTTTAGATAATTCACAACCAATAGTAAGAGGTCATTTATCAAATAAAATAAGAATAACTGTATTTGGAACTGGAGTAATAGATGATGATAAAGGAGTTTCTGCATCTATTCGTATAGTAAATCCACAGAAATTATCAAAAGAGGATTTTGTTAATAATGGCACAGCCACAGGAGAAATGCTTGATTTTTTAAGCATATGTTTAAGATATGGCATAAGTATGTGTGCTACAGGTGCTACATCTTCAGGAAAAACAACTTTAATGAGCTGGTTATTATCAACTATACCAGATGATAAGAGAATATTTACTATAGAAAATGGCACAAGAGAATTTGATCTTGTAAAGACTGATGAAAGTGGAAACGTTATAAATAATGTTGTTCATACAGTAACAAGATATAGTGAAGATAAAAGTCAAAATATAGATCAGGAAAAACTTTTAGAAAGTGCTTTGACCTTTAACCCTGACTATATATGTGTAGCGGAAATGAAGGGTGAAGAATCTTTTTCAGCTCAGGAAGCAGCAAGAACTGGACATGCTGTAATAACTACTACTCATGCAAATTCCTGTGAAGCTACTTATTTTCGTATGATGACCTTATGTAAAATGAAATATGATATAAATGACGATACATTATATTCTTTGGTTACAGAAGCTTTTCCAATTGTTCTATTTACAAAAAAGCTCGAAGATAATTCAAGAAAAATAATGGAAATAACAGAGTGTGAAATAATGCCTAATGGTAAAAGACAAATTCATACTCTTTTTCGTTATAACATTAAAGAAAATAAAGTGGTAAGTGGAAAGCTAAAAATAATAGGAGATTACGAAAAAGTAGGTAACATATCAAGCAGTTTACAAAAAAGACTTCTTGAAAATGGTATGCCATTAAATGTGCTTGAAAGTATTATTACTAAAACAAAAGTAGAAGAAGGTGAATCAAAATGACATTGCTAAAGATTATAGCTTTTTTAGGAATTATTGCAGGAAGTTTTGTATTATTAGAACTATCGCCATTTGAATTTCTAGAAACAATTGCAGGTAAGTTTAAGGGAAAGAAAAAATCAATGAAGGCAATGATTTCGGAAGCAAATAATAAGAAAAAGCCTAAGGGAATAAAACTTCTCATAATGGAAACAAAAGAAATACTAAAGATTACAGGAAAAACAGAAAAGTTTTCAAGTCTTTGTGTTATTTCTTTTTTCTTATTTGTAATGGGAATAATTATAGCAGTTTCTATGAATAACTTTTTCTTAGTTCCAGTACTTGGTATAGGATTCGCATTAATACCTTTTTGGTATATAAAGTTCACAGCAAACTTTTTTAAAAAGCAGCTTAATGCAGAACTTGAAACAGCTCTCTCAGTAATAACTACATCCTATATGCGAAGTGAAAGTATATTAACCGCAGTAGATGAAAATATAACTTATATAAATCCACCAGTTTCAGATGTTTTTAAAAGCTTTTTGACGCAAACAAAGCTTTTAAACTCAAACATTAAATTGGCACTGGAAAGTTTGAAAGTAAAAATAGATAATGATGTATTTAGAGAATGGATAGATGCAGTAATTGCCTGCCAGGAAGATAAAAATTTGAAAAATACTTTAACACCTATTGTATCTAAGCTTTCAGATATGAGAATAGTAGGAGCAGAGCTAGATTATCTTCTTTATGAGCCAATGAAAGAATTTATAACTATGACTATTCTTTTGATAGGAAATATACCATTAATGTATTTTTTAAATAAAGATTGGTATGGAACTTTGATGTTCACAAGCTTTGGTAAAGCAATACTTGCTATTTGTACTATTGTCATATTTGTATCATTAGCAGCTGTAATAAAGTTGACCAAGCCTGTAGAGTACAGGAGATAAAACATTGACTAAAGTTATCGTATATGATAACATATAATTAATAAATGCATATATTAAATAAGAGGGAGATATAAACGTGGATTGGAAGGTTGAATTCTACCAAAGAGAAAATGGTAACATCCCTGTAATGGAATTTTTATCGTCACTCTCACCTAAAATGAGAGCAAAAGCATATAGTGAAATAGAACTTTTACAAGAGCATGGCATTTATTTAAAAGAACCTTATGTAAAATCGATTAAAGGGGAACAATACAAGGGAATATATGAATTAAGAATAAAATTAGGATCAGATGCATCAAGAATATTTTACTTCACTTATCATAGAGATACTTTTGTATTGCTGAATGGATTTCTTAAAAAGACAGATAAAACGCCAAAGCTAGAACTTGAAAAAGCAAAAAGATATAAAGAAGATTTTGAAAAGAGGTGTGAAGATGAGTAAAGCAAGTGTTGATTTCTCTATTATTAAAGAAGAGCTTATGGAGGATAGCGAATTCAAAGAAGAATATAATAAGCTAAAGCCACGATATGAGCTGATTTCTGAAGTAATAAGAGCAAGAAGAGAATTAAATTTAACACAAGAAGAATTAGCTTCCAGAATGGGAACTCAAAAATCAAATATTAGCAGGCTTGAAAGTGGAAATTACAATCCTTCTTTAGATTTTTTAAGTAAGCTTGCAAAAGGGCTAGGAAAAGAAATTCATATAGAACTAAGATAATATTTAATAATTTTACACGCAGAGCAAAAGCACTGCGTGTTTTTTGCGAGGTGAAAAAATGTTAACTATATTTTTTATATTCTCCTGTCTATTTTCTTTTGGAATTTACATGATAATTGCAGATTTATTAAAGTTTCCAGAGATTAAAGCTTCAAAGGCAATATTAAGTGTTAGCAGGAGAGAAAAGAAACAAACTCATAATTTTGAAGTATACATTCTCAGGATGTCTGTAAAGCTTTCAAAAATGATAAAGCTTAATGATTACAAAAGAAGAAAGCTTATAGCAACACTAAAGTCAGCAGAAATAAATCTTACACCAGAAACATATATAGCAAAAGCTTATGTTAAAGCAGGTTTAGTACTTTTCAGTATTATTCCTGCTTTATTTATTTTTCCACTAATAGTGCCAGTAACAGTTTTCTTATCAGTAGCAGTATATTTTAAAGAAATAAAAACTGCTGAGGATAAGGTTAAAAATAAAAGAGAAGAAATAGAATACGAACTCCCAAGGTTTGCAGCTACTCTTACTCAAGAATTAAAGGCAAGTAGAGATATACTATCGATTCTTGAATCCTACAAACAAAATGCTGGAGCTTCAATGAAAAGAGAACTTGAAATAACTGTAGCAGATATGAAATCAGGAAGTTTTGAGGGAGCTTTGACAAGATTTGAAACAAGACTAGGAAGTTCAGCATTGTCTGAGGTTGTAAGGGGGCTTATAAGTGTGCTTCGTGGTGACGATGGGGTTGTATATTTTCAAATGCTAGCTCATGATTTAAAGCAATTAGAACTTCAAAGACTTAAAACCATAGCAGCAAAACAGCCAGCTAAAATAAGAAAATATTCCTTTGCAATGCTTATGTGTTTTGTTTTTATGTATTTAGCAGTAATGGGAATTCAGATAATGAATACAATGGGGAAATTGTTCTAGGGGGTGGTAGCAGTGAGATTATTAAAAGAGAAGAAAGGCGAAGGTTATGTGGATACGGTGGTAATTGTTTTAGCTGCTATGCTTGTAATTGCATTTGCAGTTAAATTATTTCCTATATTTGTAGCTAAAAATCAATTAAATACTTATGCCACGGAAATTATGAGAACAGCAGAAATAACAGGAAGAGTTGGAACAGAAGTTAGTGTAAAGGCAGAAAGTTTAAATGAACAAACAGGTATAAACCCTAAAATAACATGGCAAGCAGATTACATTAGTGGAACAAATAAAGTGCAGTTAAATGATGAAATGACTGTCAATGTATCAAGGACAGTTGATATAGGATTTTTTAGTTTTGGATCTTTTCCTATAGAGCTCAATTCAAAGGCTACAGGAAGGAGTGAAGTGTATTGGAAGTAAAAAGGATATTGAAAGAAAAAAGAGGAAATGCACTACCACTTGCTTGTGCATTGGTTTTAGCTCTTATGATAATCTTTAGTGCAGCATCAGAATATATGAGGCTACAGCTTATAGCTAAGGGAGTTCGTGATGCACTTCAAACTTCTATAATATCTGTAGCCTCTCAAAACTATGATGAAATTTACAATGGACTACGTGAAGGATATAGCGGAGATTATACTTTATCTTCTTCGGATTTATGGGAAAGTAAGATCGATACAGGAGATGTTTATGGATATCTTGATAAGCTTTTAGGATTAGAAAAGCAAGGAGATTACCATATAAAATATACTTCAAAGGAAGAGGAGTACAAGCTTTCGAATTTAAAGATAAGTTTTGTAAATGCTCCATTAGCACCATCAGATCCAGAGAATTCTAAAAAGTTTAAAGCTCAGGCTATAATAGATTTAGAGGTACCTTTATCTTTTGGATGGGATAAACTGCCTCCGTTGCAAATCACATTAAAAGTTGATGCAGGTTATACGGAAAAATTCTAAGTTATAAACATATCCACAAAAGAGTATGTGGATAAAATGTGGATAAAATTTTATAAAAAATATCTGGACAAATTACAAAAAATATGTTTATTTTTTAACAAGCGTAAAAAAACTGCTTATGTAAAAAAATTAAGGGAGGAAATGAGAATGAGAAAACTTAATTTTAATTTAAAGAAGAATATGACAGTATCAGTATTGCTTATTATTGCCTTAGGACTTGGAATAGGATTAATAGCTTATACTAATAAAGGCAGTGCAGCGAAAGATAATAAAGTTTTAACAGAGGAAAATAAAAAAGTTAATGTTAATGAGGTTACAAATGCTGATGATAAAAAAGAAGTAACTCCTGCTATTGATGATAGTGCAGAAAAGAAAACTCAAAATAATTCGGATGCTATAAGTCCACAGGTTGTAAGCAATGAATCAGCAAAAAAAGAAGAAACACCTAAAAAGCCAGATCCCCCAAAAGAAAAACCTAAAACGCAAGATAATATTACAGATAAAAATAAAGTACCAACTTACACAGAAAAGGAAGTAAAACCCAATGCTGATACAACACCAAAGGGTGGGGAGAAAAATAGCAGTGGTCAGGTATATGTCCCGGGTTTTGGATGGGTAAAGGATAGTGGTTCTAATAGTAGTGTTAAAGTAAACTCATCAGGAGATATAAATAAACAAGTAGGAAAAATGGATTAAATAAAACTGAATATTTTAATTTGTGAAGAGAGTATAGATAAAACTGTACTCTCTAATTTTTTGGAGGTGAAACTAAATGAAGAAAATAACAGCATTTCTAATTTGTTTGCTTATGGTGTTGTTTTCAATTCCTAGCAATGCTTATGCAGTAGGAGATGGAAATTTTGATAGTGGAGGAGGCGGAATGGGAAATGGATCTTCTCAAAATTTCTGGAATCCAGGTAATGATGGAGTTAGAGTAACTATAATAAGAACAAGTGATCAAATGCCAGTTACAGAACCAATTGATTTTTCTAATCAGAATCAGCCATCGTCTATTGTGCATTTTGGAAAGGTATCTAAAGTTCAATATAGAAATGGAGATAGTCTAAGTCCACAAGTAAATGGTTACGTTTCATATCAACCTTCAGAACCTTTGCCTAGAATAATTGCTTCAAGCAGTTATTCAATAAATATAGAAGCAACTAAAAAATATTTCTGTTCAGAATATGCATTAAAATTGATTTCTGATATAACAGGAATGAGCTATGAAAATCTTATAAATGGAGATTATAAAGTTTTACTTGAACCTATAGCTTATTTCACTTTTCAAGGTGCATATATGGCAATGACTGCACATGAAGCAGCTTTATACGATGAAACTCTAGGAGGACAGCTTAGAGCTTATATGGTAAGTTTAACTCATAAAAATTTACCTTTAGCTTTATATTTACAAACTTCTGATATGGGATTTCCAGCATGGTCAGGAGGAAGTGATCAAAAGGTATCTGATGAAGAAATAAAAAGTTATCTAGGAATTGGAATTGTAAGATTTTCTGATGCTGATAAAGGTGTAGATATTGATAGTAATACCTATGAATATAGATGCGATACAGATGTTATCAGTTCAATAACTGTAAAAACGGATAAGAGAAGAACACCTGATAATCCTATTTCAGTAACCTTTAGAGTAAGCGGACAAAACTATACAGTAAATAATATTTATATTCCTGAAGGAGAATCACAAAAAGTTTGGTTTAAATGGCATACTCCTAAAACACCACAAACATTAAGTATTGCAGTAAGTGTAAGCGGAGCAGCTGCAAAAAGTTCTTCTATTACTGCTAATATTGTGGAATTAAAAGAAAAAACGCCACCAAATCCAACAGCAAACGATAAAAATAATAATTTTACTCAATCAAATATTCCGAGTAAAGTAGAAAAAACATCTGCAACTTGGGGAGAATGGGATTGCTATTGGGAGCCAAAATGGGTGTGGGAATCTGATTGGGATTGGGTCAGCGATGATGATTCAGGGCATTGGGAAGATAATGGAGAGTGGGTTGACAGGGGAGATTGGAAATACAGGTGGATAGCATACTATGCTAATTTTTCAGCTACTATGAATGTTAAGCCAGATAGTAAAGCTCCTACAGCTTATTCAAAAACTATGAAGTCAGGATATGGGATAAATTTGAATGTAGCTACTAGTTTAAATTCAAATGCACCAGCTTCAGCAATAACTGGAGCTCAAAATGTAATATCTTATTATCCAGAGTTTAATTATCAAACTTATGATAGAGTGCTTGATATGATAAATAGCAGCTATTATTCAAGTTTTCAGCTTAGAAAAAATAAGTACTCTACTTACAACAATAGAACACATTTTACGCCAGTATGGTATCCAGATGGAACATATTCTGTATATGCAGAAGTTATAGATGTATGGACACCAGATGGAATGCTTTCAACAGATGTAAATGATTATGTAAATATAAAGGGAAGCTTATATGATGATTGGCATATAGGCCCACAATTTTAAAGAAACGGAGTTGGAAAAATATGAGAGTATTAATAGTACCACCTAAAGCAAGACCTTATGCGGCTGAAATAGAAAGTGGGTTGGAGCCCATGCAGGAATTAGTTGGCGGTTCAATAGAAATGGTAGATTTAGATGATAAGACAAGTCTTGTTTGTAATGAAGAAGGTAAAATACAAGGGCTTGAAGGAAATAGGCGTATCGGCAGAGATATAATTGCTGGTACGTTTTTTCTTTGCGGATTTAATGAGGAAGGGGAATCAGTGTCATTAAGTGATGAACAGATTTCAAAGTACTATGAAAGGTTTAGGGAGCCAGAGCATTATTCGCAGGAAGAAGTAGAGGATTCAGCTTTTATGGATGTCTATATACCAGACTATGAAGATGAAATGGAATTATAGGAGGGCTTTAAAATGCAGCGTATTATACCTATTCTAATAATATTATTTTGCTCATTAGTCGGTGGGATAATATTATTTTTCTTAAAGAAAAGCAGTAAGAAAGTTAAAAATATAGAAGGTGAGGAACAAAAAACTGCTAATGAGTTTGTAAATGTAAAAGATATTAAAGATCGTTATTTATATACAAGAGATGGGTACATTATCATGTATATAAAAATTAATCCTATAAGTATTGATTTGTTATCAGAAAGAGAAAAAAAGCTTTTATGCAAAACTCTTACAGCAGAACTTTCAAGTGAACAAAAGTCTTACAAGTTTTTAGCTGTATCAAGACCAGTAGATATTTCCCCACTTATAAACGAGTATACTGGCATTATTTCAAATAGTTCAGATCAAAAGCAAAAGGATTTGCTAAGAAATGAAATGCTTGTAATGAGTAATTATGCTCTATCTGGAGAAGTTGTTGAAAGGCAGTTTTATATAATGCTTTGGGAAAAGTATGAAGAAGATATTGAAAGAGAAATATCTAAAAGATGCTATGAATTTAAGTCAAAGCTTGAAAGTGGAAATATACAATGTGAAATATTAAAGCAACAGGACATAGTAAGGTTATGTAATCTTATTAATAATCCAGCTTACACAAATATTGAGGATAGTGAGTTTGAAGCCACTATCCCTATTTTTTAAGGGAAAAGGGTGAGTTATAAATGGCAAAGAAACAGTATTATGGGAAGATTGAATTTTACTCCATGACAGGTAAGGTTATGGAGACAATTTATTATGAAGCAGAAGAAGCTTATAGAAAAGAAATAATGGATAGCTATGAAATAGGAAGACCTATTAATCCTCAGAGATTACCTGAAAATCAGTTTATAGAGGATGAATTTGAAGATGAAATGGAGATGTGAAAATGAGAAAAAATAAAAATAACTTAAACCAAGAAATTTTGTTAAATAAATCCTTGCTAAATATAATAACTCCAATGGGACTTGAAATAAAAAGAAATAGCTTAGTTATAGGTGAAAATACGGGAAAGGTGTATGGAATAGTTAAATATTCTCAAAAAGTTGATTATGGATGGCTTTCTAAAATTACCAATATACCAAGTACTATTGTCAGTATAACCTTTAAGCCTATTGATAACAGTTCTTTTATCGAAAGTCTTTCAAGAAATGTAATACAAAGTCGTGGAGCAGCTGAAAGTGCTAAAGATCCACTAGCTCAGAAAAGGGCAGAAAGGTCAGCTTTAGATGGAGAAAAGATAATGGTGCAAATAGACCAAAATGGTGAAACAGTTGGACTTATGGGAATTACTATTATGCCAATATCAAGAGAAGATGAAAGTTTTAATAAGGTTTGTAGAAAAACTGAAAGTACCTGTGCCATGAGTAAATGTAAACCAAGAAACCTCTCAAACTTGCAGGAACAGGCATTTAAAAACTGTTCACCCTTTTATACTTCAGATGAAAATATAGAGCAGATAGTAAGTAGAATAGTTCCTTTATCCACCTTTGTAGGTGGATTTCCTTTTTCATCAAGTGGTTACAATGATGGAACTGGATATTATTTTGCAAGAGATTCTAGTGGTGGATTAATTATACTGGATACATGGAAAAGAGGAAATGATAGAACCAACACTAATATGGTTATAATGGGAGTAGCTGGTGTTGGAAAGTCTACAGCAGTTAAACATATAGCCTTATCTGAATATATGAAAGGTACTAAAATTATATTTGTAGATCCAGAAAGAGAATACAAAGAGCTATGCGAAGCTTTAAATGGAGATTGGATTAACGCAGGTGGAGGCAGCAATGGAAGAATAAATCCACTTCAAATAAGACCAACACCAGTAGATGATAATGATGAAATTTACAAAGATGAAGGTCAGGGAATGGGAGATATGGCTCTTTACATTAAGAATTTAGAAATATTCTTCAGCTTGTACATTCCATCCTTAACAGATAGGGAAAGAGCTATTCTTAAAGATTGCATAATTGAGCTATATAATAACTTTGGCATAACTTGGGATACAGATATAAACCAATTAAGTAATGATGATTTTCCTATATTTTTAGATCTTTACAATTTGATAGATAAAAAAGCGAAGGAAAAAGAAAAAAAAAGAAAAGAAAGTGAAGCTAATATTTATGATGACCTTGCTCTGCTTTTAAAAGATATAGCAATGGGAAGTGACTCTTTTCTTTGGAATGGATATAGCTCTATTAAGACCAATACAAGATGCATTTGTCTTGATACCCATGATTTACAAAATACTAATGACAATATTAAAAGAACTCAATATTTTAATATTCTTACCTGGTGTTGGCAGGAAATGAGCAAAGACAGAAATGAAAGAGTATTGTTAATTTGTGATGAAGCTTATCTTATGATTGATACCAATGTACCTCAAAGTCTAGTATTTTTAAGAAATGTTGAAAAGAGAGCAAGAAAATATGAAGCAGGAGTTGCTATAATAAGCCATTCAGTTGTAGATTTTCTTGATCCACAAATAAAAATGTATGGACAGGCACTTCTTGATATACCTTGCTTTAAAATCATAATGGGTACAGATGGCAGAAATCTACAAGAAACAAAGGAACTTTACAATTTAACAGACGCTGAGGAAGAACTGCTTGCTAGCAAGAAAAGAGGAAATGCATTATTAATGATAGGTTCTAAGAGACTTCATGTGGTGTTTGAGATACCTGAATATAAATTTGAGTATATGGGGAAGGCTGGGGGAAGGTAATTGGGAAAATACATGATGATATATGTTATATTGTAGAAAAAAGTAGTATAATTAACGGTAATTACAAAAATTACATTAATATTTGTATAACAAGTCGAGATTTTTAATAATTTTTTAAAATCCTAGCATTTACATTAAAGAACAAGGGCATAGTGTATTGAAGAATTATTAAGATAAATGAAGGGTGTGGGGTAAGTGGATGTGGAAAAGAAAAACATTAAAATTTTAAATTGTAATTGTATTAAAGAAGCAAATATTGAAATTGAAAGTAAAACTCTTAATATCAAATATGGTTGTAATGGCACGGGTAAATCAACGATAAGTAAGGCTATTTTTGCAAAAGCTAAAAATGACATAGAAAAGCTACAGTTGTTGAGACCATATTATGTTGATCCAAACGACACCGAACACGAGCCTAAAGTTGAAAATTTAACATTTTCAAAAGTCAGAGTGTTTGATGAATCTTATGTTAATTCATATCTATTTGAAGAAAAAAGCTTTTTGGAAAATTCGTTTCAAGTATTTTTGAAATCAGAAGAATGTGATATGTTAGCTGTTGAAATAGAAAGATTATTAGCTGACTTACAAGGTGTCTTTCAACAATCAGATACGATTCAAAAACTAAGAGCTTTCCTGCCAAGATATTTTGACGCAGTGAAATATAGTAATGGAGAAATTTCTAAAAAGGGAGGTGTCGGAGAATTTATCAAAGGAAACGGTGGAGGATTTGATAAATATGAAGAATTAAAATCATACAAGGCTTTTTATGAAAAGCGAGATATGGTAAGTGTCTCGAAATGGGCAAAGTGGAGAAATGATGGAATTAAACAAATGCATGGAAGTTCTTGCCCATTTTGCACAACTCAATTAGAAATTAAAGAAATAGAAAAGCAAAATGCTACAATTTCAAAGGTATTTAAAAATTCTGCACTTTCAACAGCAAATGCTGTTTTAGAGTATTTGCAACAGGCTGTTGAATTTGGATATATAAAAGATGATTCAATTAATGCATTAGAAAGTTATATAGGTAATAGTAGTAAAGAAGATTCACTTTTAGCTGAGTTACATCAATTAGCAATAGAAACTGAATATTTAGTTACAAAAATAGAAAGAATATTTGCATTTAGACCGATGAATGTATCAAAAGAAGAACTATCTAATATAGAAGCTAATTTAGATGAAATGATTGTTGATGAGAGACAACTATTAAGGTTCTATTCTACAGAATTTATATTGAAAATGATAGAAGAAATTCGAAGCAAAGTAAATGATTTGAAGAAAAATACTGGAAAACTTAAAGGATTGTTTGCACAACATGAAAAGAAAATGGAGACATTAGTTAAAAATAGAAAAGATGATATAAATCAATTCTTTTTGCTGGCCGGATTTCCATATAAATTTATTTTAAAAGCAAGTGGAGAAAAAAAAGCAGTATCATATTTAGTACCGATTGATTTAGAGGATGAAAATCGTATTACAGAACCAGACAAACATTTGAGCTGGGGTGAAAAAAATGCTTTTTCTTTAGTTATGTTTATGTTTGAAGCAATCAGTGATAATGCTGATTTAATTGTATTGGATGATCCAATTACATCTTTTGATAAAGATAAAAAATTTGCGGTTGTACGTAGATTATTTGATAATCAAAAGATTAGTTTTAGAGATAAAACAGTAATCATGCTAACGCATGATTTTCAACCAATAATTGATTATGTTTATGGAGGATTTTTTAATAGATTTGGATTAACCACACCAGTAAAAGCTAAATGGCTTCAAAATGAGGAAGGCATGGTAACAGAGTATGATATTAAAAATGATGATCTTGTTAATACAGTTGAATTAACAAAAAAAATTGCAATCGATAGAGAAAGAGAAATGGTTGTACGTGTGGTTAACTTAAGAAAGCATATTGAATTAGTTAGGCCAAATTTTTCAGAAACCGCTATTTATGAAGTGCTGTCAAATCTTATACATGGTAGAGAGATTGCATTAACAAATAATGAGGAAAAATTAGATGAAGATATATTTAAAGACGGATCTTTAGAGATGGCTGAATATCTTGATGGTATGTCATATGATGAAGTTTTATGTGAACTAAAAGTTGAGAGGCTATTAGAAATAATTAAAGCCCCTTATATTTATGATAAGATAATTGCTTTAAGATTATTATTTGAAAGATTTGATGGATTACTTTCAAAATTACGAAAGAAGTACCCAGCTGCATGCAAGTATGTAAATGAAACAAATCATGTGGAAAATGATTATATTTTTCAATTAGATCCATTTAAATATTTTAGCATACCACAACTATATAGAGATGAATTAGAAGAATTTATTAATACTGAAAAAAATGAGTTCAATTTAATTAGTTAGTTACTTGTAATTGATTGAGTAAAAAAATAAAATTATGCGTAGTGACATAAAAGTGTTGTTATATATTTCAATTTCTATTATGCATGTTACTTACTTATTTATAAACAATGAAGGTCTCTAATCGTATATTTGTATATGCACCTGAACATTGATCAGGTGCTATTTTTATTGCCAGAAATTAAATAAGGAGGCATGATACCATGGCACTAGATCCAAAATCAGCAGTCACCATTGCTAAAATAGCAATCCAAGCTGTAAAAGATGATGAAACTAGAAACAAAATAATATTTATATCAATGGCACCGATTATTTCTGTGCTTTTAATTTTGGCTTTTATTGTATATATTCTTACAAATCCACTTGAAATGTTAAGTAGCATTTTCTTTGGAAATGAGTTAAGTCAAATTAAGAATATAAGAAGTCAGTATGGATATGAACAATTAATAAATGCTAATGATAAGAGTTACTTAGAGAGCAGTGGATTAGATTTTTCAGGGTTATCTTTTAAAGATGGCTCTACTGAAGTTGTTTATTATAATCAAGCTGATTCGAGATGGAAAGATGAACCTTATGGAATGACTGGAACTATAGGAAGAAGTGGTTGTGGTCCGACTTCTCTTTCAATAGTAGTTTCAAGTCTAACAGATAAAAAAGTTGATCCAGTTCAAATGAGTAGATGGGCTTATGAAAATGGTTATTATTGTGAGGGAGTAGGTTCATATCACACTTTAATCCCAGAAGGAGCTAAACATTTTGGACTTTCGGTAGAAGGTTGTACTTCAAGTGAACCACAAAGAATTATAGATGCACTTTCGGAAGGAAAACTTATAATTGCAATTATGGCAAAAGGTCATTTTACTAGCTGTGGACATTTCATTGTTCTTAGAGGAGTAACAGCAGATAAAAAGATTTTAGTTGCTGATCCAGTAAGTAGGACAAGGAGTGAAGAAAAATGGGATTTATCAATTATTCTTGAAGAAGCTAATAAAGGTGCAGATGCAGGAGGCCCGTTTTGGATTATAAGCAAATCATAAACATTGGAGGTAGAGAGAATTGAAAAAGAAAATGTTGATAGAATTATTTATATATGTAGCTATTGTAATAGTAGCTTTCATATTTTTATTTACTTATAAACCTAAGCAAAAACCAATAGATGTGCCATTAGATTATAAAATATCAAGAGGTGAAGTTAATGCTATTATATCTAACGAGCAATGAAAACGTTGGAGTCTTTGACTTTTTATCAAAGGAAACTGGTATGGTTATCAAAAAGCTTTCAGGGGAATTTTATTTAAAAAAATTTGTTATTCATGACATGAGAAATTTGAACCATTATTCATATTTTGCAATAGACTTAAAAGCTATTAAAGATAATGAAAATGAAATAATTGAAGCGTTAATAGCATTAAAAACAATGTATGATTCAAGGATTATTATATTTGCAGAAGAGTTTAATAAAGAAGATGAAATTATAATTAAGCTGCTTGAAGAGAAGATTTATAACATTATATTGGTCACGGTAGTAGATGAAATAAAAGAAGAAATTAGAAAATGCATTAGTGAAGTAGGGAAAACAAAAGAAGATTGGAAGAGCCAAGAAGAGAAATATTTATCTTTAGAAAAAAGCTCTAAAGATAAATATTTATTTAACCATAACAATATAAAAATAGCAGTTGCAGGAGTATCGGAAAAAGCTGGTACAACTACAACTGCTTTTAATATGGCAAATTTTTTATCTAAAATAGGTTCAAAAGTAAGCTATACAGAAGCAAGTGTAAATGAACATCTAAAGCAAATAGCAGATTATTACAAATTTGATGAAGTAGAAAATTATTATAAACATAAAGGAGTAGAGTATTATCTCAATAAGCAATTTCAAGAGGGGTATAACTTTAATATTTTTGATTTAGGAATATTGAATACATCAACTATAGCTGCGTTTAGAAGCTGTGATATTAGAGTTTTATGCAGTGGAAGTAAGCCTTATGAGATAACTAATATGGGAAAAATTAAGGAATTAATAGAGGACATTAATTTAAGTTTGATATTTAATTGTGCAGCTAATGCAGATAAATTGGATATAAGAAAAAAATATGAGAGAGCTATTAACAGGATTTATTTTCAAAATTATTCACCTGATCTATTTGAAGGGGCAGCTAATGAAAAGGCTTATATAGGTATAGTAAAAGAATATATTATTGAAATCTGAAATTAGGGGGGCTTTTGGTAATGAAAAAAGGAGATTTATTGAATAAGGTATACAAATCAAATTTACCAAGTAGAGCAAAGCAGGTTATGTTTTATTTAATAAATAGATCAAATGCAGAAGGAACTTGTTTTCCTTCTGTAAAAACTATAGCAAGTGATTGTGGAGTATCTGAAAGAACTATTCAAAGAACGATGAAGATTCTTATGGAGGAAGGATTTGTTGCTAAAGAGGAAAGGTATAGAGATAATGGTGGACAAACATCTAATCTTTATAAGTTAACAATAGATTTTGTAAATAATAATGATGAAGATAGTGAGAATAAGGACATTAAAAAAGAAAATTCAATTGAGAACAAAGAAAGTAAAAGCAGCCATGAAAACATTAAAAGTATTAGTTTTGATGAATATAAAGAATCTGAAGAAGACACTTTAGATATTTCAGAGAAAGAAGATAACTGTTTTAATAATATTTCAAGAGCTAAATCTTTCAGATATAAAAGAAATGTAGGTAATCAAAAATGGCACCCTATACTGCACAATATAATTGATGAGGATAATATCACCAGTGAAACAATAACAATAAATTCACTATGTCATGGGGTGAGCGACAATTTACATCCTCCATGAACTATACAAACTAAGGGGTATATGGATATTGAAAGATAACTATATAAATGTCAAAATATAATGCAAATATAAAATTTACCAATTAATTTGTCAAAGTATATTGTAATTATTCGTTAAAAAGAATAAACTAATAATTGGTATAATGTGAAAATTTTTAATTAACGAGGTGCGAAATGAACGGATATATAACAGTTCAAGAAGCAGCTGAGAAGTGGAACTTAACAACAAGAAGAGTACAAGTTTTATGTTCTGAAGGTAGAATTCTTGGTGCTACTAAATACGCATCTATATGGATAATTCCTGAGGATGCTGAAAAGCCAAAAGACAAAAGATTAGAAAGAAAATAATATTAATAAATTATTTATGGGGTGAAGCAATGAGCTATTTCGATAACCACTTTTTGTTTTCTGAAACATATATTAAAGATTATATAAAAAATACTCGTGGAGGTAACGGGAAGTTAGAAGGCTTGAATAGTACATTTGAGGCTATTAAAGAGTGGCATGAACCATTTGTTGATGGAGATTATTCAGACGAAGATTGGATAGAAGAATTTATAGATTTAACAATTGATGTTCTTGGCTTTAAGAAAAGTAACGAGGGTGGAATTAGATTGTTATACACCAATTTGATAACATCAGATGAGAAAGCGGTAGCAGCTTGTTATGTTTTAGAAAAATATGAAGATTTGAATTGTAATGTAAAAGGTAAATATTATGCTTATAAAGCTGTAAAAGCAGCTAAAAATAAAGATTTAGATTGGGCTATACTTACCAATGGTTATAAGTGGAGAATATATAATACAAAGAACGTAAGTTGTTATGAAAATTATTTAGAAGTTGATATTGAATATTGCTTGAATAATTTAAAAGAACCTGATGAAGCTTTTAAATTATTTCATCTTTTCTTTTCCTCAAAAACTTATTATAAAAATGAAGATGGAGAAATGGTGATAGAGGGAATAAAAGATTTATCTGATAAAAAAGCGGAGACTATAGAAAATTTTTTAAGAGATAAGGTTGAAGAGATATTAAAAGATCTATGCTATGGACTCAAAGAAAACATGAAGTTAGATATATATGATGAGCAAGATAGAAAAAATATATACAATGATGCAGTTATACTGCTATTTAGATTGTTATTTATCGGTTATGCGGAATCTAGGAAATTATTGCCATGCAATGTTGAAGATAAAGAATACGTCAATAATAGCTTTTTTACGATATGCAATGAAGCTAAGGAGATTCTTAATTCAGGAAAAGCATCAGATATTAAGGACGGTTTCGATTTTTGGGATAGAATAGATGAATACCTTAGAATATATGTTGACAATACATATGACGGAGGTTTATTTGAAAATTTTGATAAGCCTATACTAAACAACTATAAGATTTCAAACGGATATTTAATTAAATGCCTTGCTGAAATGACTTATTATGTTGATAAAAAAACAGGTATGTATAAGGAAGCAATTGAATATAAGGATTTGTCTGTAAGAAATTTAGGGTCAATATATGAGGGATTACTAGAATATAATCTTTTTATTGCTAAAGAAAGAATGGTTATGAGGAAATCCAAAGGAAAAGTAGCATATATTGAAGCGTCAAAAACAACATTAAAAAAATCAGATGAACATAACATAATTGAAGCAGGAGGAATATATTTATCCCAAGATGCTTTAGTGTTGAACAGCACTTTGCTATCGGCATAAACAGCAGATTAAAATTCTGCCAAGCAGCATAAAAACATCACAATCGGGTTCCGTGCAGCAAGAATATGCCGGGTAAAATGCAAAATCTTTTCGATGAAAAAGATCAAGACAAATGCCTTGACCTTAAATTCATATAAGCTTAAGTTTTTTTAAAGCTCTGAGAGCTTCTGCAACAGTAGCGGCATCAACCTTGTTCATCACAGACGAAAGACGTTCGTTGTTCCAAAAGTAATCGCTGTAATCTACTAGATCGGTTCCGACATTGTAAGCAGGGATGCTAATAAATCCTCCGTAGGAGTATTTTCCAATGATAAAGAAAAATCCGCTACGGCTACTTACGTAGATTTCATAATGGCTACCATGATTAATTAGTCGTGTAACAAGACCATTCCATTGTTCTTTGCGCCTACCGATTTTTTCGTTGCATTGAAACTCTACTGGTAAAAAATTAGTTGATTCACTCATAAATAGCCTCCTATCCTAATGAAAGATTGTTACTTGCTGAAAGTATAATATCCGTATTAATAACGGAACATTTAGTCTGAGCACCAATAATAAATGCGTTTGTCATAACATTGTTGATTAGACGAGGAGTTCCTTGACAAAAGTTAGCGATAGCATGAACAGCAGCGTCATCGATGATTGTTCTTGAACCTCCGGCGACTTCTATCCTAGAGTAGATATAATCTTTAGATTCATCGGTAGAGAGTCCTTCGTAACTGTAGTGGACAACGATACGTTGCTTGAGAGCTTCATGTATAGGTTTCTCGAGAACTGATCCAAGATATGGCTGACCTATCATCACAAGGGCAAAGCAGTCAAGGCTATCAAAATTAGTATTCATAAGCATTTTAATATCACGAAGAATACCCGTACTTAGATATTGGCTCTCATCTATAGCGAGTATAAAGGTTTTTCGTTTCTCTTTGAGTAGATTGAGAAGTCTTTCCTGTATGTTTTTGAACATGACTGACTTTTTAGAATTGTAATCAATGCCAAGCTCCTGTCCAAATTGATAATAAAACTCGGAAACACTAACCGTAGAAAGACATATATAAGAGAGTTGAAAAAGATTGGGGTTAAGCGTTTTAGCGAAGCAGCGAAGCGCATAGGTTTTCCCACTTTTATGTGAAGCTTCACATAAAATGGGGTATGTAAAGTTTTTAGATATGTAAAGTTTTTAGCATATATCAAATAAATTCAATAGATATGATTTAAAAACTTTACATATTTTTTTGCAAATTAACTACCTAATGATTTTAGCCATACCATCAAATCTTGATTTTTCTGCCATTCTGGCAGATTCATATTTTGTATACCTGACAATCTTTCGAGTGCTTTTCTTTTCATATCACCATCAATTTTTGCATAAACTTCAGTTGTTTGCACAGATACATGCCCCAATAGATCTCTGATATAAATTAATTCAACTCCTGCCTGCAACCAGTGAACAGCCCTGCTATGTCTTAATGTATGTGGTGATATATCCTTTGGAATCAGATCAGGTCTTTTTTCTCTTGCCATATCAGCATACTTTTTGATGATAGAAGTAACACCTTGCCGTGACAACTTCTGATTGGAATGGTTTAAAAAGAGCAAGTTTTTTTCCGAAAAAAGTTTATTTTTCTTGCAGTTTTCAATATAATTATCCATTAATTTTACAACTGATTTTTCTAAGGGAACCAACCGACTTTTCTTCCCTTTACCAGTCAATTTCATCAGATTTGTTCCATTGAATTTGTAGTCTTCTATTACTGCATCAACTGCCTCCTGAACCCTGCAGGCTGATGCATACATAAAAGTAAGAAGCATCATATGTTTTTTTCCACTCTCAGATGAGCAATCTGGTTGTTGAAGTAATAATTCTATACCTTCAATAGACAAAAAACTAACAACCTTCTGATTGCATTTTTTCTTTGGAATTGCTATAATTTTCTGAAAGACTAACATATATTCTGGATGTTCAATCTGAAGGTATTTGCAAAACGCATGTACAGCAGTTAATCTTTGATTTCTTGTCTGGATTGAACAGCCACGTTCATCTTCAATCCAGTCCAAGAAATCTGAAATAAACTCTCTGTCCAAGTCTGCAAGAACCAGTTTTTCTGGTTTTTTTGATTTTTGCTTCGATGCATAAATCAACAGCAATTTGAAAGTATCCCTGTAGGAAATGATGGTATTTTTACTTGCTCCAACAGTTACAGAAAGATAGCTCGTTAGGTATTTAGTCAACGAATATGCAAAATCATTTGGCTTATTCATCATACACCTCCGGATATATTTTCCCTGTTAGGGATGATGTTTTTGTTTCTATATCTGGATATATCTCTTTAGAAAGTCTGATATATCTTTCTGTTGCTTGGATAGATGAGTGCCCAATATATGTGGATAGTACTGGAAGGGCACAGTACAAATCAATTCCTTGGTCAGACATGTGTTTTATGGAATGGCAGCAAAAGCAATGCCTGAGATCATGAAGCCTTGGCCCTTTTCCTTTTCCATAGTAAGGAATACCACTTTTCCATAAAATTTTTCGAAACATCTTAGATACAGCCTCACGGCTCTTTCTTCCGCCATATTTATTACGGAAGAAGAAATCTGTTTTATTAATGTTTGCCAGATATTTTTCAAAGTATTGCTGGCAGACCATTGTGAGACTTTCTGACATTGGAACAATTCGTTTCTTATCAAATTTTGCATTCTTTATAACCAGTATACCATTTTCAATATCTACATCTTCGATTTTTAATTCCAAAGCCTCTGTTATTCTAAGTCCACATCCATACAGTACACGGAATAGGACTGGATAGACGATATCGCTGTTACTTTGCCGTCCAGGCTGTAGATTATCAACTGTCTGAAATATCCTTTTCATTTCTTCATTACTGAATATATATGGCACAAATGTCTTATTGAATGCATTTTTTATCGTATCTGGAATATATACATCATAACCTCTATTTGAAAGATAAATCATGAATTGTCTTATCGTTGCAACTCTGTTTGATATAGATTTTCTTGATTCATTGAACCTTTGGCTACACCATTTGCTTATTAAAGCCTGAGACAATATTGGCTTTTCCAAGTTGTATTTATTAAGAAAGTTATTAAATGACCAAAGTGTTATTTCTTCACTCTTGTACTTATAATTTTCACACCTTTTAAAAGCTATAAAATCTTCAATCATTATACTAAAAGGAGTTATTGCCTTGTTCATATCCTACCTCCTTTATTTACAGGAAGTACTTCCAATGCACAGGAAAGAAGCTGATTTTCTGCAATCTTCAGATATATTTTTGTTGTCTCTGTGCTTTTATGTGCAAGTATATCTGAGATGACAGGAAGCGGTACATTATTTTCCAACAACCGACTGCTCAGCGAATGTCTAAGGGCATGTGGTCCATGCTTCTTGCCAACAGGGACATGAATTCCAGATACTTTAATACGTTCAGCAACTACAACATAAAGAGCACTAGTTGTTACATTTGTATACGGAGGACATTCTCTGAGAAATACGAATGAATTATCTGGAATGTCTGGGCGTCCATTTTTCAGATAATCTATAATAGCTAGACCAACTTCTTCTGTTAATGGCAGAAGGGCTGGTTCTCCTGTTTTCTGTTGAATGATACTTACTTGACTATTTTCCCAGTTCAATGACGAAAACTTTAATCCGCAGATATCTGATGATCGCAGACCCAGCCTTGCAGCCATCAAAATCATTGCATAATCACGTTTTCCTTTTGAATTATGACGGTCGATACTTCTTAAAAGAGTTTCAACATCTTCTGCTGAATAAGCAGATGGAATTTCACTGTCTTTTCTAATTTTGATATGCGGAAGTAATACAGAAAGATTTGTTTCAATAATTCTATTTTTGTATAGGTAATCAAGATAGCCTCTAATACAGCATATCGTAACAGCTACAGTTTTCTGGGTATATATACCACAGAATTCTATGAAGCCTTGTAGAATTCTGATATTAATCTCTTTTATATCCTTCAATTCCAATGAATCTGTATATTTACAGAATCGCTCTAAATATAATTTGATAGATTGCAACCTTGCTATAGATACATTTGTACTACGAAATTCTAGGTATTCTTTTACGGAATTTCCAATGTATCCGCAAAATTCGTATGTTTTTCTGCAGGAATAATGATTTGATGATAAAGTGTGGTATTTATAGCACTCACTCAGTTTGTTAATTGCCCTTACCTTATCTTTGTAAGCAGGTGCATGGTTTGGATTAGAAAATGCCTGAAGTACCTCTTCCATATATGCCATCAAAAGTTCTTCTGTATAATACATCAAATTTTTCTGATCGGCATATTCTTTAAAACTTTTCCATACACGGGTATAGGCTTTTGTTCCATATTCAGAGTACTTATATTTTGACAATTCCCTTTCAGCCATTGAAATAAGATCTGATATTTTCATGAGTTCCATGATTAATCCTCCTAAAATATATGATTCCGATGAAATCGGTAATTACAGCATATATTTAAAAAGGCAATATGGATATGTAAAGTTTATAATTTGTAAATCCCCTTTACTTGTAGTTTGTATTAAGAACTTTACATATTCATAATATTTACATACCCCATACCTGGAGAAGCTGTAAAAAGACCAACTCCACGGGTGTTTTTAAGATAATCAAGTCTTGAAAGCATCTGGTCGTGATCTTTAGATTTAAAAGCATGATTTTCGGGTAGAG
The DNA here is from genome assembly GCF_032335695.1 of Clostridium sp. 19966. Classification (NCBI taxonomy): domain Bacteria; kingdom Bacillati; phylum Bacillota; class Clostridia; order Eubacteriales; family Clostridiaceae; genus Clostridium; species Clostridium sp. 19966. The sequence goes on along the minus strand of NZ_JACTOJ010000004.1, from coordinate 19,296 downwards.
ATTTGTCAAATGGATTAAAGGAAAGGCCATAAAAAGCTTTAAACATGATTTGAGTCCTCCATTTTAGAATAATCGATAGTATGGGTATTATTGCGCTTGGTACGTCCGTTTTCAACACGATTGGTAATACGTAAGGGATAATGTTTGTCCTCAAAAAGAATATATGCGTCTTGCATATGATCAGGGAGATAACGTATTTCAACTTTAGAACGTATAAACTGCATAGGTACATCATAAGAAACAGAATCAATTGTGATAGTAGCATCGTTGTTAACCTTTCTAACGATGCGGTTCATAAAGCATTCATCAAGCCATTCCTTGCTTTTAGGAGGTTTTACATGATTGATTCCACGTTGGTAGCGGTCTATCGGAGTTTCACCAATGGTTCTGTTTATTGAGGTGTTTCGTTTTCTAACATAGTCTTGGAGGAGGCGATTTAACTCCTCAAGAGAAGAAATTTCAGAAGAATCAAGGCCATTAAGCCAAGTATCCTTGACTGTTCTGAAGCTTCTTTCTACCTTGGCTTTACTCGCCCCGTCCCTAATTGGGGTATGAAGCTTTACGATGCCGAGAGAGCCACAAATCAAAGAAATCTGGGTGTTTGCATAGGTCGAACCATTGTCGAGGTAAAGTTTTTTGCATAAACCATAGCAGGAGATAGCTTCTTTAAGTACTAATTGAAAATTGTAAGCATTATCGTTGTAGAAAAAACGAGCACCAACTATCAGGCGGCTGTGGTCATCAATAATATGGATAAGGTAAGTACGTCTTAGTTTCCCGTTTTCCTTAATATAAGTTGTGTAGCTGGTGTCAGCCTGATACATGCCGCAAGGATATTCCTCTTCAAAAGCTTTTCTATCCTTTTGATTGAGGTTAACGGCGGAGCGTAAGTTATTCTGTTTGATAAAACGTTGGACGCTTGAAACCGATACTTCGGATTGTTTGATGAAACCATCCTCGATAAGCTTATGGTAAATCAAGGTGGCATTGATTCTTGGGAATTTTTCTCTAAGGTGATAGATTTCGTTGATAGCAGAATCGTTAAGTACCCTAGTTGATCCAGCGTCGGAGCGAGATTTGGGCATTAACCCATCCATACCTTGTTTGCGATAGTACTCTTCCCACTTCTCAAGAGTTTTTGGGTTGTAAATCATGTTTTTACCATTTGGAAGAGTAAATTCTTTTTCAGTCACTCTTCTGTAATATGCTGTTTTTGTGGCATCAGGAAATACACCTTGGATTACAGGAGCAATCAAGGAGAAACGGAAATATGCCATTTCAATAATATCTTTGTTGTCTGATTGGTTATTCATAGCGAAAACACCTCCTAAAACAATAATAATATTGATAGGGTGTAGAGGCTATTTCGGATGTATGTGGAACATGAAAAAATATGAAATCAACTAATTAAGAGGAATTAAAGCGTGCAGTTTTAGAAGAACCTTGAAGAAAAGATTGACCATTGCTTGAAAAGAATTTGTGTAAATCTGATGATGTATTAATTGTAGGTATGAATGAAAGAAAAGTGTAAGAATCCATATAGGCATCCTCAAGCACACCAAGCCAGAGCTTTTTATGTGTAAGGAATAAGTGTTTCCAAGAATAAAGGGTTGACTGAGAAATCTGATATTTATTGCAAAGTTCCAGAACTGAAATATTAGATAGAAAGTAATCACGAAGGACGTTAAGGACAAATATAAGGCTATAGGAAGTATACGGAATCAAGATTTCTGGAAGGATAGCATGTGTGTGCCCACAAGACGAGCAAACTATCCTAGTGATTTGTATGGTATAAGTAGTAGGGGCACCTTTTTCATAGGAAATTAGGTAACGGTCATAAGAAGCATGAAAAGCCCATTGAGGATGTTTTGCACCACAAAATGAACAGGGTAAATTACGAGAAGGTATCTTATTCAAAGAAAAATCGAGCATTGCTTTTTCAAACAGCTCTAATGCGGATAATTTTATAAAATTTAGCTTGCAAAAAATCTTAAATACTCTTATCATAGCGTTGTAGTGTGAACTACTTCGAAGAGAGAAAGAGTGTTAAGCGGGCAAGCAAAACGGACTCTTTCTCTTTTTCTTTCCCCTTTTTGTACAATCATAAGGAATTTATATCGAAAGGTCAATATGGCTTGGTGATAATTTGCTGGAATCTACGTCATGATATGATCGGACTGGCAGGACTTAAAGTAAAAATAATTTGCAGTAAGTTGGTAGTATCGGGGAAATTCTGTGTGACGTACTACAATAGACAAATAAGGGAAAATAAAATACGAAAAAATGGAGTGAAAAATATAGGTTCGGGTAGTACGTTGATATATCAGGCAGCAATATGGCGGAGAACTTATTTTGAAGAAATTTTTGAAGAAAGAACTGACTATCTTTTTGAACAAAAAACGTTTGGGAATAGAAAAGCCAATAAAGCTTTTATGACATACATACAGAATAAAAGTGAGGAATGGGGACTAGGGGTAGGATATCTTTTAGATTCAATTCTAAGGGGGCACAAATTGGATGAGAGACTTATATCTGAAACTACTCAAATATATATAAAAAGAACGGTAGATAAAACCACAATAAGGATATTTACAGCAGGTATTTTTGGAGGAATTAAACACAAACTTTTAGAACTTGTATATGAAGAGTATGAAGATTTATCTTTAGATGAAAGAGCAGAGAGAGTTAAAAAATTGAAGATATTGCCTTCAGAAGTGGAATCTATGAATAAAGTTTTAGCGGAAAGAAGTTCACATGTTGGTAATCTCTTAGATACTTGTTTAAAGGTAAAATACACAGAATTTAAAAAAAGTAAGGGGTATAAAGTTTTGCAAGAACTATTATATGGAAAGGATTGCTATGGTAAGCATGAAGGGGTAAAATGCTTAATAAGGGCTGTTCGGAAAGTTGAAAATGATGACTTAAATATAACGCCTGTTTATGGAAATTATGAATGTATAAATAGTGAATGTAAAACATGTTTTGGTTGTGAGTATCTACTAGGTAAAAAGCTTTTTTTACATGAGGTTAGTAGCAGTTTTAATGAAACTAAGGAAAATCTGAAAAGATGTATATCACCAATAGATAAAATAATTCATATGAAAAGAATTGAAAAAATATATTTTCCTATAATTTTTGAGGCGATAGAAGCCTTCGGAGAAGATGAAGTTGTGGATATTATTCAAATTGGCAATATAACAGATATATTAAGGATTGAAAAAAATAAGATAATAAATCAAGGAGAACAAAAATGTTAGTGAAAAAATATATAGATGATTTAGGAATTGTAATTAAAGAAAATATTACTTTTGATATCAATGATGAATCTAAATATATTGATGAATTTAAATTTTTACAATCTAGGGGAATTATTAATAACACAGATGATTTTTATGATACTCAATGGAATATACGTGAACGAGGTACAATGAAAGTTCTTAAATTTCCATTTAATGAAGTATGGTTTGAAAAAATGAAAAAGAAAAATAAGTTACCTTTTACATATAAGGCATTTAATATGGCTATTAGAATATTTATTGTGGAATCAATGAAAACATATGTTTTTAAGACTTATTATATAGTGACGAAAGTGTTATATAGGAATCTTAATCTTACAAACTTTTTTTCTATAGATAAGTTTGATGACATGGAAAAATATTTTGATAAATTTAAAACTTTTCATAGTACGACTCATGTTTTGGGATTAGAGTTTTTCTCGTTTTTTAATGAATATGAGATAGCATATGAATATAGGGAACTTATCTACGATTTAACTCGGAGTAAAGCGGTAAGTGATGTAAGAACATTGCCGCCTTTTGAAGATATATTTGATTTCAATGATATTATAAATGATTTTGTCCATACTGCATCTGAGAAAGAACTGAAAAGATTTTACCCAATAGTTTTATGGTGGAAAATAACAAATATAATCCCTTTGAGAACGACAGAGTTTGTGGTGACTAAAAAAGATTGTATCAATGGGATTAAGGGAAAATGTTATTTAGATATTAGGCGCTCAATCCTTAAGGGAAGAGGAACAGCTCCGTTGCAAAAGAAAGAATTAAAAGATGTATATAAAGATGAAACCATTGAGATAACCGAGGAAATTTATAATTTAGTTGATTATTATCTTGATTGTGTAAAAAATGAAGTTTGTGATGAAGAGCGTGAATGTCTATTTTCTTACCATTTTTATTATAAGCATAGAGTATTTAAAAACTTTATAAATGCTGATACATCACAATTCACATATAGAAATTTATATGTCCTTTTAGAATTATTTTTCGTAGATATTGTTGAAAAAAAATACAACAGAGATGTTATTAGCAGATATGAGGAAGTTGATTTATTAGGAGGTAGTTCTAATAAGAGACTTATAAAGATGCAATTATATGACACAAGACATTTAGCTATTATAAATTTGATTTTCAGTGGGTGTGAAGCTGAAACAACTAAAGCATTAGCAGGGCATAAGAGGATGTCAACAACTGCTGGGTACTATGACCATTATGAGGAATATGTTAGAAGCTATGCAATAGCATATGCTAAAAGGCTTAAAAGTGAAAAGTATAAAGATACTGAATTGTTTATAGATACTGTAAAAAACAATACTGATGAACAAGAAAAAAGATTGATTGTGTGGGATGGAGTTATAAATAGAGATAAGAAGAGTAATATTAGATATAAAAAAGTTGATGGAGGGTACTGTACACATACTCTAAAATCATATGAACAGTGTCTTAAGATGGAAGGGGTTCATAAGGCGTGTCCATACTTTGAACCTGATAATGATGAAATGATAATAGAAGAAATCAAAAATGTAAATCATCAAATAAGAGCTGAATTAGATACGCTAAGAGAGCTCTTGGAATCTGAAAAAATGATATCTAATGTATCTGAAAAAAGAGCCGTGGTATTAGAAAAGATAAGAAGGCTATCAAATTCGAAAGCAGAAACGATGAGCAAGTTATCTAGTATGGAATTAATTGAAGCAAATGAGGGGCAGGTATGAGAAATAAAAAACAAGAGAATGAAAAAAAAGAAGGTAAAGTTGGTAGAAAAAGAACTTTTACAACAGAAGAATTAAACTATGTTATAAAAATGTACATATCTACCAAAAAGTATATAACAAAGTTATCTGGGAAACATATGGCAGAGTTTGCTCAAAGATATCTAGTTGAGCAAAATTCCAAATATGAAAATATACAAGGATATCATTTTAATAGAAATCAAGAAATAAAACAAGCTATTAAAGATTATGAAACTCAAACATCTACTATTAAACTCACAGGCAAAAAAGATACTCGTACAATGGTTAGATTTAATATTGATGCATTTTTTAAATTAACAAAAGGTGATGAGAATTCTCAGAGAAAGATATTGCAATCGTTCAATTCTAATTATGAAAAAACATATAGAGATTTAGCGAAGGTTGATAAAAAAGTTGAGGAATTGGAGATACAATATAGGAAAGATATAGCTGAAAAAGACGAAGAGATAGTAGCACTTAAAAAGCGTAACATAGAACTATCTACAGATAACAGAAAAATTAATATGAAAATAGCTAATCTAAATAGATTAGATAGATTTATTGAGCAATTGGATATATATGAATATTTACGTTCTAAAGGAATGGTGGGTGAGCTAGACCTAGAGAATCTAGAGCTATTATTAAGTAGAGCTGGTTTGATTAAAATCAAGGATGTGTATAATGATATTGAACCAGAGGTCTTAGAATTAAAGGAACTTTCTATAGCAGTAGATGATGATATAAATAACGATGTGGAAATGGAAGAAAAATATGAATACACTGACTTTGTGAATGAAGCTATTGATGTAATAGAGGAAGATGACATGGAAGCTAGGGCTTTTGCGTTTATGGATAAGTTTTCTAGTAAAAATAAATAAGTTGTACGTTAAACTATTATAAATGAAATATTATTATATATCATAATTAAAATAACTATGTTTTTAATAATGATTTACAAAGAATACAATGTTAGATTTTATTTTGGATATAACCATAGTAAAAAAATTTTAACTAGTGAGGTGATACTTATGCCAATAATTCTATATGTAGATATAAATAGTTTTTTTGTATCAGTAGAGATAGCTAATAACCCTAAGTTGAAAGTTCATACGTTTCTAGCTGTGGCAGGAAGTGAGTCTTCTAGAAAAGGTGTAATTATGACTGCAAATTATGCATCAAGAGATTATGGAGTTAAAGCTGGAATGTCAAATAGAGATGCTTTACAGTTATGTCCTAATCTAAAATTAATTCCACCTAATATGGATTTATATAAAGAATATTCCAATAAGGTAATGGATATTTTATTTAGTTACACACATAAAGTAGAGAAGCGAAGTATAGATGAAGCTTGTATGGATATAAGTGGGCTTGTATTTGATTATGATAATGGTAAATTTTTAGCTCTTAAAATAATAAATGAAATAAAAAAAACATTAGACATATCTGTAAGCGTAGGATTAAGCTTTAATAAGAGTATGGCTAAGCTAGGTAGCGACTTAGCAGGACCATTAGAAGTTTTTTTAATAGCTAAAGAATCTATTGAAACAATTGTATGGCCATTACCTGTAAAATATTTAATGGGAGCTGGACCTAAAACATGTAAAAAACTGAGAAATGTAGATATTAACACGATTGGTGATCTGGCGAACACTGACATACTGTTATTAAAAACTATACTTAAGAAACAAGGCGAAGCCTTATATAATTGTGCTAATGGTCTAGATGCATCTCCAGTAAATCATGTACAGACGCTACCTAAGAGTATAGGAAATTCGAAAACAGTTTCTTCAGACATGACAACAATAGAAGAATGCGAAGAACTTTTAAAGTCGATAGCAATTAGTATTGAGCAGAGATTACTTAAGTATCAAGCAACAGCTACTACAATATCTATAGTAATAAGAACAAATGACTTTAATACAATTACAAGACAGAAGACATTTGAGGGGCCTATTAGTTCAGGAGATACTATATATGAAGAAGCATGTTTATTATTTAAAGAAAATTGGAAAAAAGAAATTCCAGTTAGATTACTAGGCATATCTATGTCGGGTATAGAATACTTTAAAAGACAATTATCTTTTATGGATATGATTTAGGTATTACAGTAAGAGTTACCTCTATTGGTATATCAGCATATGTAGCACATAATGTAGCTGGAAATATCGAAGGATATTCATATATACCTGCCATGGAATTTGGCGTTGATACAGTGACTTTTGTTGGAATAAGCCTTGGAGAAAATGACATTAGGAAATCTAAAACATTAGTTTTTTATGTGAGTATATTACTACTATTTTTATGGTTTGCATTGGAATTGTCTTTTTTATTTTTGCGCCTGAGCTTGCGAGCCTTTTTACACAAACAAAAGAAGTGCAGGAGTTGGTTGTTAGAGTATTAAGATTAATTGCTTTATTTCAACCTTTTGCAGCCATGACTCAAATATTTACTAGTGCTCTGCAAGGCGCTGGCGATACAAAGTTTCCTATGTATGCAACTTTAATAGGAATTCGGGGTGGAAGAGTAGGTGTTGGGTATTTACTTGGAGTTATATTTGGATTTGGTCTATTTGGTGTATGGATTGGATATGCTCTTGATATTACAGTTAGAGGACTGCTTTTACTAGTACGTTTTTTTAATGGAAAATGGCAGAAAATCGTTATATAATCAATATATAATGTAAAAGTAGAATGGATATATGAGTGAAGAACATGAAAATCATACACATAAAATACTAAAGCTGTAGTGAACAGGCTTTCAAGAGCTATAGGACATTTAGAATCTGTAAAACGAATGGTTGAGGAAGGCAGAGATTGTAGTGAAGTTTTAATACAGATTTCAGCAGTAAAATCAGCAATAAATAACATAGGTAAAGTAATTTTGCAAGATCATATTGAAAATTGTGTTGTTGATGCAGTTGAGACAAATGATAGAAAGATACTTGAAGACTTAAATAATGCAATTGATAAATTTATGAAGTAATGTGCAGTATCATTCTAGAATTTCTGCAAAATGTTAAATTAAGAGTTTTATTATATCACATGTTTAATAATTATTATAAAAAGAAAGTAAGTTATCGGAAAGTATAATTTTTTTGATTATATAAATTAGAGAAGACTTTAAATACAAATCATAATTTTGATTATAGATTAAAAAGATAGCCAGCACAGAATTATTTTTAAAACATTCTGTGCTGGCTTTTTTCGCAATTCTAAATAAGTTTAAATAAAAGTGTATTATATTAACAGTTTATATTATTATTATTATTATTTTACTAAAAATATAGTGACGAATTATTAATTTTATTGACAAAATAGAGTAATGATATATATAATGAATATATGAACAAGTATTCATGTGTTCATGCGAGGAAGGTGGTAGTTATGGAAAATAATAAGATTGAAACTTGTAATTGTACAATAATTCATGAAGATATAGTAAATAAAGTTAAAGAATGTATACCAGAAGAAGAAACTCTATATGATTTAGCAGATTTATTTAAGGTACTCGGAGATTCAACAAGAATAAAAGTATTATGTGCACTATTTGAAGCTGAAATGTGCGTTTGCGATATAGCAGCATTACTTGGAATGACTCAATCTGCTATTTCACATCAATTAAGAGTTTTAAAACAAGCAAGGCTTGTAAAATATAAAAAAGAAGGTAAAGTAGTTTATTACTCATTAGATGATGAGCATGTTAAGAGTATTTTTGATCAGGGATTAATTCATATATCGGAAAAAAACTAAACTTGAAATGGAGGGAAAGATTGTGGCAAGTAATATAAAAATAGTTAAAGATAATGTTAATTTAAATAAAAACAATATTAAAGAATTGAAAAGAGAATTTATTTTAGAAGGACTTGATTGTGCAAATTGTGCAAATAAAATTGAACAAAAATTGAATGGGTTAGAAGGGATCAATTCTGCAAATGTAAATTTCTTGACTAAGACATTAGTGTTAGAGCTAAAAGAAAATAACAAAGTGGAGGAATTAATAGAAAAAGTAAAAAATACTGTAGTAAATATTGAATCACATGTTAAGGTTATAGAAAAAGGAATAGGCAAGGTGTTAAAAAAAGAGATTCTGCTTGAAGGATTATGTTGTGCTAATTGTGCAGCAAAAATTGAAAGAGCTTCAAATAACGTAGATGGTGTGAAATCAGCGGTTGTAGATTTTGTATCAACCAAGTTAATTATGGAAATAGACGATTCTGCAAAAGAAAATTCTATTATTGATAATATTAAAGGAATAGTTAAAAAGATAGAACCAGATGTTAATGTAATTGTACTTGAGGATAAAGATAAAACAGCACGATCTAAGAAAGAAGAAGTTGAAGAAGAAAGCAATAAGAGAGAAATTATTAGATTTGTCACAGGAGCAGCAATATTTGGAATTGCAACAGCTATGAAACTTCCTGAAACAGTAGAATTATTAATGTATTTAATAAGTTATTTATTGGTTGGAGGAGAAGTCGTATTAAGAGCTATAAAGAATATAATGAGAGGTCAAGTATTTGATGAAAACTTCTTAATGAGTATAGCAACCATTGGTGCATTTGCTATAGGACAATACCCAGAAGGCGTAGCCGTTATGCTTTTTTATCAGGTAGGAGAATTGTTCCAAGATTTAGCTGTTAATCGTTCAAGAAAATCTATCACAGCTCTTATGGACATAAGGCCTGATTTTGCTAACTTAAAGATAAATAATGACATCAAAAGGGTAGAACCAGAAGATGTTAGAATAGGTGATGTTATAGTAGTAAAGCCAGGTGAGAAAGTTCCGCTAGATGGTAAAATTATTGAAGGAAGTTCAATGGTTGATACTGCAGCTTTAACTGGCGAATCAGTTCCTAGAGAAGTTGGAGTTGGGGATAACATTTTAAGTGGAGTTATTAACAAGAACGGGCTTTTAACAATAGAAGTAGAAAAAGAATTTGGAGATTCGACTGTTTCTAAAATACTAGATTTAGTTCAAAATGCAAGTAGCAAAAAAGCTCCTACAGAAAATTTCATAACAAAGTTTGCTAGATACTATACTCCAGCTGTTGTTTTTGCAGCATTGGCACTCGCAGTAATTCCACCACTTGTTATAGAGGGTGCAACATTTTCACAATGGATTTATAGAGCGTTAGCATTTTTAGTAGTATCTTGTCCTTGTGCTTTAGTTGTATCAATTCCACTTGGTTTCTTTGGAGGAATAGGTGGAGCTTCAAAAAATGGAATACTTGTAAAAGGTGGAAACTATCTAGAAGCTTTAAATAACGCTGAAATTGTGGTATTTGACAAAACTGGAACTCTTACAAAAGGTGTGTTTAAAGTTACAGAGACAAAAGTAGAAAATGGTTTTTCAGAAAATGATCTTATATCTTATGCGGCATATGCTGAAAGTTATTCTAATCATCCGATAGCAACTTCTATCATTAATGCATATAACAAAAAAATAATTAAAGAATCAGTTCAAGGTTATGAAGAAATATCAGGATTTGGTGTAAAAGCTATAGTTGACAGTAGAGAAGTGTTAGCTGGTAATTATAAACTAATGGAGATAGATGATATATCCTATAAAAAAGTAGAAACTATAGGCACAGTAGTTCATGTGGCTATAGATAGACAATATGCAGGATATATAATAATATCTGATGAAGTTAAGGCAGATTCAGCACAAGCAATTATGGATCTAAAAGCTATTGGAGTTAAAAAAACAGTAATGTTAACAGGAGATAATAAAACAGTTGGTACTAAAGTTGCTAAACAGTTAGGTTTAGACGAAGTTCATGCTGAATTACTTCCAAATCAAAAAGTTGAAAAGTTAGAGGCACTTGATAGAGAGAAATCAGCAAAAGGAAAGTTAATATTTGTTGGTGATGGAATAAATGATGCACCTGTTTTAGCTAGGGCTGATATAGGTATAGCAATGGGTGGCGTTGGTTCTGATGCAGCTATTGAAGCTGCTGATGTAGTAATAATGACAGATGAACCTTCAAAGATTGCTTCAGCTATAAAAATTGCAAAGAAAACAAGAACTATAGTAATGCAAAATATAGTTTTTGCACTAGGTATTAAAGCCATTTTATTAGTTTTAGTAGCACTAGGACTAGGAACAATGTGGGAAGCAGTATTTGGTGATGTTGGAGTAACTTTACTTGCAGTATTAAATTCTATGAGAGCTATGAAAACTGAGAAAATATAATTAACAATAATTTGAAATATATAACGAAAATATGTTTGAAAGAGGTGTGTAAAATGGGATTAGATCATTTATTTAGAATTCTTAACGGAGGACACCATGGAGGGGGACACCACGGAGGGCATCATGGAGGACACCATGATAGAGGATACTATGATGATAGAAATTATAATTATCCTAAAGAACAGCAAGGCTATGAGTTAATGGATGAGAAATATTGTCCTAAGTGCTCAGCAAGGATTTCATCAAAAGATAAATTTTGTAATAACTGTGGTGCATCTATAAATTCAGTTCCACAATGTAAAGGCTGTGGTGCAAAATTACAACCTGGAGCATCGTTTTGTTCAGAATGTGGATTAAAGGTGAATAGTTAATTATAATCTAAAGTAAATTAGTATATTGTTAATCTCTGCTGACTACTAAGAAACTTGTAGTTAGATTTATTCTAAAATATTATAAGATTGAATTTGATGTTGAAAAACCAGCGAAGTTTAGATTAAACTTTGCTGGTTTTTATAGTGTGTCCAGCATGGATGCACCAGGCGGAACAACAATGAAATTTTTTTGATAAAATAATATTAAAGGTATATAATAATTTTCAATAAAGTTTTCTTTTTGGAAAATATAACGGAAATTTATAAAAACTAAAGCAATTTTTTAGCTTAATTGCTTTAGCTTTTCTATAATTACTCGAACTGTAAGAATATTTATTATTCGCTTTAAATTGTAGGCAACAAAATATGTATTAATTTATTTTAAATTTATTTTTCTTTTAGTTAGCTTTGATAATATAGGATAATATATTTACATGTTAAATTTAGAATATAATTTTAATTTTTATATATATTTACAATTTATGGCGGTAAATCAATTAAAATGTATATAGAATTATTTGTTCTTAAGTTCACTAATATAGACTGTTGTATAGTTATTTGAGTTAAGGGTCTTAATAATTTTTTGTAATGGAGAATTTTCATCATAAGTTATATTAAGTTGATTGTTATTGATATTAAAATCTATATAATTCAATTCAATAAAAGGATGATAATAAAAACTATTAAGTATATTAGGATTGTTTCTATTAAGCCCATCAATTATTGGCGTTGGATCTGAATTTATTACATAACCTAAAGGTGTTGGAACAAATAAGTTATTATTATTTAGGTTATATATATAGTTTTTTGTACTGTCAAATGGTTCGTATATATATTGAAAATAATCTTGGATTACCTTTTTCTGAAGATTAGTTTTTCCATAATGAGGACTTTCATAATATGAAATTGGAATATTTAAAGCGGTGGCAGTATCAAGAGCATTTTCTATTATAGAACGTACTTCAGGAACGGTATTATTTACATCTTTAGTCATTTCGTCACCTACTCCACTTTTTTCATTGCCATTTTGATGAGTGTATCCGTGAAGCCCTATTTCGCCACCTTTATTAATAAGATAATCTAAGGTATTAACAAATCCTATATTTATTAAAGTATTATTTGTTAATAGATTATTATCTATGTTATTAACTGGATATTTAAAGCGAGGAATCCAGCTAACATGAAACTTTGTACTCTGAGAATAAAGAAAATTGGCTATTAATTTTACCTTTGTTTGGTTTTTGTCTATAGAATAATTATCACCAGAAGCAAAATCTTCAAGCCTAATTAAAGCAATTTTTTCAGTATATGATACAGGAGAATTTTCAGATACTTTTATATTATTATTCAATAAAGTAATGCTATTATTTTTAAAATCAAAAATAGCAATTAGGTTAAATATTTCTTCTATATCTGAGATCGAAATATAGATAGTATTATCTTTAGATATTAAATTACCACGAAGAGTACCTATTTTAGAATTTTTGGTGTAAGAATTTTCAGTTAAATAAATATTATTATTAATATTATCGTATAATAATATTTTATTTATATCAAAAGTATCAAAGGTATAGTTAAGTTTGCTAGAAATAAAATCTAATGGTATATAATATCTTTGCGATTTGAGCAACACTGGAACATTGGTAATACCATATTCATTTAAAATATTTAAAGTTATTCCATTGACCGTATTTATAGGCGTATTTTCAAATTTAATTTTTGGAGTATAGTTGCTTTTAAAATTATTATTAGGAAGGGAACTAGAATATACGTTATTATTTAGTATAGCTAAATTTCTATGGAGAAATTTATAATAAAAAAGTGGATTAATTAATATAAATAATGACAAAATTAGAAATATGAATATAAATATTATTTTTTTCTTCTGCATAATTTTTTTGCCTCACTATGTTTGAAATAATTCTTTAAATATTTTACTGTAGATTTGTGACAAATGTTTGTCATATCTACTTAAAATAATAAAGTCGTGAAATAGATAATATCTTATAAAAGAATAAGATTTAATCAAAATTCTATGAGTCCAATTCTTTTAAATAAACTTATAGGGAAGGTTTGAATATATATGTTTTAGTTCTTATATAAAATTACTTGACATGAAAATGAGATTAATAAAATAAAGAATGCTTTGAAAAACGTAAACAATATAAGATTATATAAATGGTATTTCTTCTATATACATACAAACTAGAAAGTGACATTAAGGTGAAAAATGTCTAAATGATTCATATGAGATTCAAATTTATGATTAAATAATAAAAAATAATAGATTACTACTAATATAAATCAAATTTTTATAAATAATCATATATAAATCTGAAATATTTATGTATATAATATCTATTTCACATATATTTAAGGGTTCTGGAGATATTATTAATGATAAGGTGGTGGTATTATTGGAAAAAGGAAGAAGAAAAAAATTAAAGCTTGATGAATTAAAATATGTTAGTTATCCCTCTAAAACACAAGATAGAGTAAGCAGAATAGAGAGTAACAATAAAAGCGAGGAGAAACAAGGACATTCACATAGCCATGGTGAGGGAGAAAATAGAAAAGAAATGATTAGGCTTATAATAGGAGCTGTATTTTTCGCAGTTGCTATTATATTTAAGTTTACCAATATCATTGAATTTGTTTTGTATTTAATAAGTTATATATTAGTTGGAGGAGAAGTTGTTTTAAGAGCTGTTAAAAATATAGCTAGAGGAGAAGTATTTGATGAAAATTTTCTGATGACTATTGCAACTGTTGGCGCATTTTTTATTGGAGAATATCCAGAAGGTGTTGCAGTAATGTTGTTTTATCAAGTAGGGGAATTTTTTCAAGATGTTGCTGTCAACCGTTCAAGAAAATCTATTACAGCACTTATGGATATAAGACCTGATTTTGCAAACTTAAAAGCAGGAGACGAAATCAAAAAGGTTTCTCCTGAAGAAGTTAAAATTGGAGAAAATATTGTTATAAAACCTGGAGAAAAAGTTCCATTGGATGGAACCGTACTTGAAGGAAAATCAATGGTAGATACCTCGGCATTAACTGGAGAGTCAGTACCAAGATCAGTACAGAGTGGAGATGCAATACTCGGAGGATTCATTAATAAAAATGGATTACTAACAGTTGAAGTTACTAAGGAGTTTGGAGAATCTACAGTATCAAAAATATTAAGTTTAGTAGAAAATGCTAGTAGTAAAAAGGCTCCTACTGAAAATTTTATAACAAAGTTTGCAAAATATTATACCCCTGTAGTTGTGATGGTTGCTGTGCTTTTAGCAATTGTACCACCTTTTTTTATAAGTGGAGCTACATTTTCAGATTGGATATATAGAGCGCTGGTATTTTTGGTTATATCATGTCCATGCGCATTGGTTATATCAATACCACTTGGCTTTTTTGGAGGTATAGGTGGAGCATCTAAAAATGGAGTGTTAATAAAAGGAGGAAATTACCTGGAAGCATTAAATAACTTAGAAATAATTGTTTTTGATAAAACAGGTACACTTACAAAAGGAGTATTTAATGTAACAGAGATAAGAAACAATGGAAAGTATAGCAAAGACGAATTACTTGAGTACGCAGCCTATGCAGAAAGCTTTTCAAATCACCCAATTGCAGTTTCAATACTTAAGGCTTATGGAAAAGAAGTAAATAAGGAAGAAATTGAAGGTTATGATGAAATATCAGGTCATGGTATTAAAGTTAAAGTGAAAAATAAAGAAGTATTAGCTGGAAATACTAAATTAATGAATAAAGAGAATATAAAATTTGAAACCTCAGAAGCTGCTGGAACTATAGTGCATATAGCAATAGATAAAGAATATGCTGGTTACATAATAATTTCTGATGAAGTTAAAGAAGACTCAAAGGAAGCAATAAGGAACCTTAAGGAGATTGGAGTAAAAAAGACTGTAATGCTTACAGGAGATGCTAAAAGTGTCGGTGAGAAAATTGCGACATTCTTAGATTTAGATGAAGTTCACGCAGAACTTCTTCCAGATCAGAAGGTTGAGGAACTAGAAAAGCTTGATAAATTAAAATCGCCTAAAGGAAAACTTGCATTTGTAGGAGATGGTATAAATGATGCACCGGTTCTTGCAAGAGCAGATATAGGTATGGCTATGGGTGGACTTGGCTCTGATGCTGCAATAGAGGCGGCTGATGTTGTGATAATGACAGATGAACCATCAAAAATAGTTAGTGCTGTAAAGATAGCGAAAAGAACAAGAAAAATAGTGTGGCAGAATATAATACTGGCAATAGTAGTTAAAATAATAGTTCTTATTTTAGGAGCTGGAGGAATAGCAACTATGTGGGAAGCTGTCTTTGCAGATGTAGGAGTTTCTACACTTGCAATTATAAATGCAATGAGAATTATGAGAGTTAAAAATATATAAAGAGATTTATATGAAATACATATAGTCTGTATAATATTAAAAACCACATGTAAATAAAGGAAGGTTAGATTCCTTTAAATATGTGGTTTTTATTCATATTTTAGTCTAGCATCAAATTTATTTTGATACAGCTAATTTGAGTTTATAATATGATGTATTGACTATAGAGAATGTATTAAAAATAAGCAGAAATTTCTGTGGTGAAGTATTCTAATATAGGCCATTATGATAAATAAGAAACTTTAATATCTACATATAATATTCATAAGTTTATGCTAAATTATTAAATATGGAATAATATTATTATTGTTAGAAAATTATGTGGGGTGAAGTTATGAATAATATTTTAATAATTGAAGATGAAAAAAGCGTATCAGAAGTATTAAGAGCATACTTAGAAAAAGATATATATATAGTTTATTCCATGGAAAGTAGATTAGACGGAATTGAAGTTTTTAGAAAAGAAAAAATTGATTTTGTAATATTAGATTTAATGTTTCCAGATATTGAAGGTGAAGAAGTTTGTAAGATATTTAGAAAAATATTCGATGTATATATTCTTATGTTGACTGCTAAAAGTACTTTAAATTATAAGATAGAGGGATTAAATATCGAAACTGATGAATATTTAACAAAACCATTAAGTCCAAGAGAACTTACTGCACGTGTAAATACTTTGTTTAGAAGAGTAGTCGAGACTAAAGAAAATATTATTTCTATAGATAATGATAAATTAATAATTTATGGAGATAAGAGGTTAGTTAAATTAAATGGGGAAGAAGTGAGTCTAACTCCAAATGAATTTGATATATTATATGTTTGGGCATCTAATAAAGGAAGAGTATTTACAAGAGAATCTATAATAGAAAGGACTATTGGAATTGATTGTGATAGTTCAGACAAAATTATAGATATTCATATTAAAAATTTACGTAAAAAGATTGAAGAGGATGGTAAATTTCCAAGATATATTGTGACTGTTACCAAAATTGGTTATAAGTCTGGTGATGAAAAATGAAGCAGAGTATCAGAGGTCGTTTAAGTTTAATTATTATATTTTGTTCTCTTGTTACAGTTCTTTTATCTGCTCTAATTATAAACATAATTATAACGAATACTTTTAATAAATATATGGAAGATATACAAAGCAAAAGAAATTCAAGATTAGTAGGATACTTTCAACAAGTTTACAAGAGTGAAGGAAATTGGAATGCAACGTCAGGCGAGGAAATGATGCATGAAGCATATATGAGTAATTATTGTCTCACTCTCTTAGATGAAAACAAAAAGGTTGTATGGGAAATGAATCCGAATGACATAAAATATAAAAACCATATAATGATAAATGGTAAAGAGGAAAAGGGTGTTTATTCTACTAGCACTTTTGAGATAAATGTTAATGAAAAAACTGTAGGATATATTTTAGTAGGACAATATTCACCAGTTTTACTTTCAAAAGAAGATGTAAGTTTTAAGACAGAAATTAACAAGGGTATCATCTTTGGTGGTGTATTGACTTTAATAGTAGTAATAATTATAAGCTTAATTTTATCGAAGCAGTTTTCACAGCCTATCAAAGAAGTTTCAAAAACTTCAGTAAATCTATCAAAGGGAAATTATGATGCTAGATCAAATATAAAAAGTAATATTGAAGAAATTAGAAATTTGACTGAGAGCATAAATGATTTAGGTGAGAAACTAAATAGTCAGGATTTACTTAGAAAAAGACTTGTTTCAGATATATCGCATGAAATAAGAACTCCACTTAATGTGCTTCAGAATAATTTAGAAGCTATGATAGATGGCATTATACCTGTAACTGCTGATAAGCTTAATAACTTAAATGATGAAGTAATAAGATTTGGTAAGCTTTTAAACAATTTAAATGCACTAAAACAAATGGAATCAGATGAAATAATTCTTAAATTAGGACTAGTTAATATGGAAGAACTTCTTTCTACTATAGTTAATGACTTTTATATTGCTGCTGACGAAAAAAATATAGAATTAATTATGAATAAAGAAGAGAATAGGGATTGTGTAGTACGAGGTGATTATGATAAATTAAAGCAAGTATTTATAAATATAATATCTAATGGAATAAAATTTAACAACACCAATGGAATAGTATGGATTAATATTAGTAGTAATGAAGATTATGTTATAGTTAAAATTAAAGATAATGGCATGGGGATTAAAAAAGAAGATCTTCCATATATTTTTGAAAGAATGTATCGTGGAGATAAGAGCAGACATAAGATTGAAGGGAAGGGAATTGGTCTTACGCTCGTAAAGAAGATATTAACACTGCACTCTGGAAAGATAGATGTGGAAAGTAGAGAAAATAAAGGTACTTCATTTATAGTTAGATTAAACAAAAATATTGAAATTATATAAGTATTGTCATTAAATCTATATATATAATTCAAGAAATTATATATTATGAAGAAAATGGGGCAGACAGAATAAATTAAGTCTTGGAGTTCAAGAAAAAGTGAATTAATTGCAAAGCTAATAGATTATGTGAAAAATAAAGAGACTTATTATTTTAAGTCTCTTTGTTGTTGTATAAAAATTATTTGGTTAATTATAGAAGCTTATAATATTAATACAATACTAACATTGATTATATCTAAATTTTCCTATACCTTTAAAAACTTAAATAAGGACCATGAACTTCCAAGTCCCCCTATAATAATACCAGCTAAAATAAATTGCCATTGAAAAGCTTGAGTAATATAAGAAGGAGAAATTATGTTTACCAAAAGTAAATTTTCATTTATTTTTGAAAAAACTATTTTATAAATATAGTACAGCAAGATATTAGCACTAACTGCTCCAATCAAACCTATAATTGCACCTTCAATTATAAATGGCCATCGTATAAACCAATCAGTTGCTCCAACAAATTTCATTATTTCAATTTCTTTACGTCTTGAATATATGGCGAGTTTTATAGTATTACTAATTAAAAATACTGAAACTACCGTCATAAATATAAATAGAGAAATTCCAATCCATTTTATGCTCTTAGATATAGAAAGTATTTTATCAGTAAACTCCTTATCATTACCGATGGATTCTATACCATCAATATTCTCAATAGAACTTATTACTTGTTCAGAGATTTCTGGATTTTCTAATTTTACTCTATATAAATTAGGCAGTGGATTATTTAATGTGGAGCTAGAATATAAATAGTACAAGTCAAAATGAGAAAATCCTATAGATTAAAAGGTGGTACAATAAATGTATCAGATGAAGGAGGATCTCATTATGGCAAAACAATTTG